>NZ_LIRE01000038.1 GCF_001402795.1 Pseudanabaena sp. 'Roaring Creek' | reverse complement strand
CTCTACTCCTTGGGACACAGGGAGTCTGCCTCGAAGATAGGAAACTATCTTGCCAGTTAGTACCACTACGGAGTGAGTAAAACCTGCGGAGGGAGGATAAGTCCAGATTAGAGATGGCTCTAACAAGGCTCTCCCAGTGAAAGAGGAAGCCCATACTCTATTTTTTTGTTTACAGAAAAAAATGAGTGTCGGGTATGTCACGATGTCGCTAAGATAGTCAAAGTAGGTTTGTAAAAGCAAGCGATTTTAGCCTTTAATTTAGTTAGTTTAAGTACTTCAAAACTTTTTTCATAATCGAGGAGAAAGCTAATGTTTATTGTCAAGAGTAATTTCATGCAAGTTAAACAGATAGCGATCGCTCTTTTCTTCGCTCAACCTCTGGTGATGGGTGGGGGGGCATTCGCCCAATCGATCGCCCCCACTCAGGGTAATGGCAATTTAGGTACGATTGTCACCCCTGACATCAAAAATTCCCAGCAATTGAATATTACTGGTGGCACGCAAGCAGCCGCAAATCTCTATCACAGTTTCCAGCAATTTGGCTTAAGCCAAGGACAGATCGCCAACTTCATTGCCAATCCCAATATCCAGAATATTTTGGCGCGGGTTGGGGGAGGGAATCCTTCCGTAATTAACGGGTTAATTCAGGTAACAGGCAGTAATGCCAACCTCTATCTGCTAAATCCTGCGGGAATTATTTTTGGCTCTGGGGCAAGTTTAAATGTCCCCGCATCTTTTACGGCGACCACTGCCAATGGAATTCAGTTGAGCAATGGCTGGTTCGGCATGAATACGGGAATTGATGCGATCAAACAACTTACTGGCAATCCTCAAGCCTTTGGGTTAGCGAATTCAGTGACGGGACTTCCTCAGACCAATCCGCCAGCGGCAATTGTCAATGCAGGAAATCTCTCCGTTAAGGAAGGTCAAAGCATTACCCTCGTTGGTGGTTTCGTAATTAATACAGGGACGATCGCTTCCCCATCGGGCAAAATTACGATCGCCGCCGTTCCCGATGGCAAATATGTCAAAATCACCCCAGAAGGGAGTTTGCTCAGTTTAGAATTACCCATCGCAACGCAAACAGAATTATCGACAACGCCGCTGCTTGCTAAGGATCTGCCCAATTTACTTACGGGTTCGGCGTACCTCCGCCAGATTACAAAATTAGATACTGATGCGTCGGGAAATTTGCTCGTCGCAGGAAGCGCAATTCCTAATCGGGCGGGCATGGCGATCGCCTCAGGAAAGCTAGATGTATCTAGCACAGCTAAGGGTGGCGAGATTAACGTTTTAGGCGATCGCGTCGGCTTGGTAAGCGCAAAGATCGACGCTTCGGGGGCGCTCGGTGGTGGTAATGTCCTTGTTGGTGGCGATTTACATGGAAAAGGCATCGTTCCCAATTCTCAATATACATTTGTGACCAAGGATTCCACTATTCACGCCGACGCAACCAATCAAGGGAATGGCGGCAAGGTCATCCTATGGAGCGATCGCACTACAGCCTATTTAGGCAGCATTTGGGCTAGAGGGGGTAAAACGATTGGTAATGGAGGATTTGTAGAAGTTTCGGGCAAAGAGAATCTGATTTTCCAAGGGAAAGTTGATACGACGGCTTTCCATGGAACCGTAGGAAAACTGCTGCTAGACCCGAATAATATTACGATTAGTAGTAATCCCAGTAGTCCTCTCGTGGCATCGCAACTCAATAGTCACATAATTGCCTTTGCCGATTTTGCTGGCACGGACATTAATATCAACGATGCCGACTTAAGGGGAATTTCTGGCGATGTGATCTTGCAAGCAGCCAACAACATTACCCTCGATAGTACCGCTTCCCTTTTCAATGCCGCCGAAAATTCGATTACCTTTCAGGCAAACAATAATATATTTATTAACGTTCCCGTAGGGGGATTTAGCTTAGGTAGTCCGCTCACTGCGCTCAGTTTTATCGCTGGTAATAATATTAATGTTGATACTAGTGCGATCGATACCAACGCATTCAGTTCTTCGTTTCTATTTGGAGTCAATGCGAGTCCGACGCTTTCCTTAACCGCCCAGAATGGTAGCATCAATATTTCGGGTAATTTCCTGATCCGCAATAATCCTGGCGGTGGAGGAATAACTCTCAATTTGAATGCTCCCAATGGTTCGGTGCTAGTGGATAATGGATTTCTGCGCGTGGGACAGGTAAATGGGATCACCGATAGCATTGTGAATATTACCGCAGGAAGATTTCGCGTCACTGGCACGCCGATTAATGGTTCAGCAGGATTCAATATTCAGGATGCCAAGTACAGCATCTACACCTTTGCGGCCAATGCTGGCTCGGCTTCTCAGGGTAATGTTTCATTGCAATTTGGCAGTCAAGCTCCCGTTATCTCTGGCAATGGTGGTAATAATTTAATCAATATTCACCTGCTCTCAGATACGAGTTTTGTGGTCGGAAAAACACCTACAACCAGTGGTGTCGATGGACAAATTGGAATCGGCATTAGCAGCATCCCTCCTCAAGTACTAACCCTGTTATCAGATCGAGACTTTGGCTCTAATGTTAATTTAATTGGCGATAATGCCACAACTTCTACTTTAGCTTCTACTTTGAATAGTAATACGATCGCGGCAGCTCGCACGGCTGAGCTACAGGCAAATACTGGCGATGTAAAAAAATGCGAACCCGTCAAGAACAAGAAACCGATTTTAACGCTCACGGCATCCTTACCCTCTAACGACGCAACTCGTTCCGCACAGAATCCCAATCCTAATAACTTGCCGCCTTGCCAAGAGTAGGTCGATCGATGAAATGTAAAGCGAAATGTAAAGCCATTCTAATGACGATCGCTAGTGCGTTAATCTTAATGCCAAGCCTATCTGAAGCTTCGGGAATCAGCAATCCTTCGATTCCCATTCCAAGCGCAGAAGAAGCATCTGAAGCCGATCGACTCCTACAGGCAGGAATCCAATATTTTCGAGCTAAGCAGTTTGAAAGCGCCTTCGCTAGCTGGCACAAAGCCCTTGATATTTATCGACAGCAAAGCAATCGTCAAGGCGAAAAAAAGGTTTTAGAAGCCTTCGCCAAAGCATCAAAAATGCTCGGTCAATACCAACAGGCGATCGATTACTCTCAGCAATGGCTCGCTTTCGCCAGAAAAATCGGCGATCGTCAGACGGAAGCGGATGCTTTAGGTAATCTGGGCAATAACTATCGCCTTGTGGGGGACTATGCTAAAGCTCTGGATGTACAAACGCAAGGACTGATAATTAGAAAAGAACTCAACGATCGGCAAGGCGAAGAACAGGTTCTCGAAAGTCTAGGAAGTATCTATTACGATCTTGGGAATTATGACAAAGCAGAGGCTCTATATCGTCAAAGCCTTACGATTGCAAAGACGGAGGGGGATAACTATGGCGTAGTTTTCCTACTAAATAAATTAGGATTATTAGCTGGCATTAATGAAGATTATAAACAAGCGATCGCCTATTATCAGCAAAGCCTTGATATAGCCAAGCAAGAATTAGCCAAGCAAGAATTAGCCAAGCAAAAAGATTTTGGGGAAGTAGCGGGAAATGCCCTTAATAATATTGGCTCAATCTATCACATTCAGCACCAATATAAAGAAGCGATCGCCTATTACGAGCAAGCGTTAACCATTGCCAAAGAAATTAAAAATCCCCGTATGGAAGGAACCGCTGTAGGTGGTTTGGGATTAGCCTATGTTTTTTTAAAGAACTACAATCGCGCCCTAGCCCTGCAGGAACAAAGCTGGCAGCTCGCCAAGCAGATCGGCGATCGCCGCCTTGAGGCGCTTACTTTAAGCAATTGGGGTTATACACTTTGGCGATCGCAAAAATACCCCGAAGCTGAACAGAAGTTTCTCACGGCTCTCAGCTTACTCGAATCTTTGCGATCCGATTTGAGCGATAGCGATAAGGTTTCCATTTTTGACACCCAACTACATGCCTTCAATCTACTCCAACAGATTATGATCGCACAGGGTAAACCTGAATCCGCCCTAGTAATTGCCGAACGTGGACGCGCCCGTGCTTTTGCCGAGCTTCTCTCCCATCGGCTGAACTCTGACTCCGCTCCGAAATCTGATCAAGAAAAAGAACGCTTTAATTCGCCCATTCTCTCTCTACCTTCGGTCAGTATTAACGATATTCGTCGCATTGCCCAACAGCAGAACGCCGTTCTGGTGGAATATTCATTAATTACCGATCCTAGTTTCATCGGTCAGGGCAAGCTTAAAGGAGAATATACCAAGCTGTATATTTGGGTCATACAACCCTCTGGCGAAATCGCTTTTCGGCAAATCGAGCTAGATAGCAACTTTGTCGAACTTATTGTCGATATTCGCAGCATACTCAACGATCCGAGCGAAATCGCCCAAAACCCCAAGGATGTCTTCGAGAAATATCGCCAACTAAAGCAGCTCCACAATATTCTAATTCAGCCGATCCAAGGCTTGCTACCGTCAGATAGCGATACGCGAGTAATTTTTTTACCCCAAGCGTTGCTATTTCTAGTTCCCTTTGCAGCCTTGATTAATCCCCAAAATCAGTTTTTATTAGAGCGTTATACCGTCCAAATTGCCCCCGCCATTCAAGTTCTCGACCTCACCCATCAGATCCGCCAAATGGCTCAAAGGATTAACTTTCAAGAAATCCTGATCGTGGGCAACCCCACTATGCCAAGTCTGGGCAATCCACCGATCCCATTACCTACTTTGTTAGGAGCCGAAAAAGAAGCCGAGGCGATCGCCGCTTTACTCCATACTAAATTTTTAAAGGGTAACGAAGCCACCAAGGTTGAAGTGGTTGCCAAAATGAAAACGGCGCGGTTTATCCATCTAGCTACCCACGGACTATTAGATGAATATCGCAAAGGGGATATTCCTGGAGCGATCGCCCTTGCCCCTAGCGCTCAAGATAATGGATTTCTGACAGCTAGCGAAATTATTCAGATGCGATTAAATGCGGAATTGGTGGTACTCAGTGCCTGTAAAACTGGTCAGGGATTATTAACAGGAGATGGGGTGATCGGTTTATCGCGATCGCTAATTACCGCAGGCGTTCCGAGTGTAGTGGTGTCGCTATGGGCAGTTCCCGACGAGCCGACGACTTTGTTAATGACCACTTTTTATCAAAAATTTCTCGCAAACCCAAACAAGGCTCAAGCGCTGCGTCAAGCAATGCTGGCAACTAAAGCGAAATACCCAGATCCGATCGCTTGGGCAGCCTTTACCCTAATTGGTGAGGCTAACTAAACAATTTTTTACAGCAATTATCGATCGAACGAACAACAAGGAAATTTTTGAAAGCGTTGCAAAGCAACGCTTTCAAAAATTTCCTTGGTTTGGGTTTGAGCGCAATGCGCTATAAGCAAACCTTGAGCTTTGAGAACCCTTATACCAATTTCCAAAAGTGTGGCTACACTTTTGCTTTACCAATAAAGGCTTATAGCTCTATAGTCCGTTACGTCCCCAGACAACAAAAGCGATCGAAAGTGTGAACATACCGAGGACGCTAAACCATCCTAATGACAAGATATCCATATTTTTACAACAATTTAAATAAGTTTTTCTAGATAATATAATACGCTTTGCCGTGCCAAACGGGATGGAAATATTCCATCGAATGTCCGTAGCAACTTTTTGAGAGAAGTTGCATTCTTAATTAAGTAATTAAATTAAATATCCTAGATCGACATCCTATCGATCGCGTTGATCGCGATCGCGTCTTAATATCGCGCCATTAACGCGCCATGAAGTAGTTAAGCATAATTAAAAGGCAAAACCAGCGATCGTACCGCCCGCTATGCAGGCGGTACGCTCTTTTTAGGTTTTAAGACTTATGCCTAGCTACTTACGCTTACCAATCACAGCCCAATCCCTGCGAAATCACTAACAAATCCCTGCAAAATCACAGCCCCATTCCTGACTGCTCATTTACGATTCTTAAAGCGAACTTTTTTAGAGGCGATCGCATTATGTTTTTACCAAAAAAATTCTTAAAAAAATTCTTAAAAAAATTCTTTTTAGCATCCTTCTGCTCTTGCTTGGCGATAAATGCCGCCATTGCCCTAGCCCTAGCCCTCTCCCCCTCGGTACAGGCGCAATCACGACGAGTACGTTACGTACCACCTAGCGATCTTGATGCCCCTAAAACTTCTGCATCAGGTATCACTCGCAGTAGCGGCTGTACAGATGCTTGCTTAATTGCCCTAGTACCCGACTTATTTACCGAAAACAAACCGATACCTAGGACAATCTCGGAACGTCCCACCCTTTATTTCCTCACTCCCAAAATTGACGATATTAATGGTTCTGTCAAGTTTACTCTGTTTGAAGATATCCCTCCAACCCAACCTGATGCCGATGGGCTTCTTCCAGAAGCTCAGAAAAAACAAATTTACACCAAAACATTTACCCTCAACAATGATGCGGGCATCATTGCGCTAAAAATCCCCAATGATGCACCTGTCCTAGAAATTGGCAAAATCTACACTTGGAAATTTACCATCCCCGCCAAGAAAAATCCTCTGATGCCATATCTAGCGGAAAATAAGACGGTGCAAGGTAAGATCCGACGGGTTTTACCAGATCAACAGTTAGCGACAAAGCTTCAAAAAATATCGCAACCAATAGAGCGAGCCGAGTTATTAGCTAATCAGGGGATTTGGTTTGAAACGTTGCAGACCTTAGCCGAAACCCAGCTAACCGTACCGAGTGACCCTGAAGCCTTAGAAGAATTGACTGCTTTACTAAAATCCGCCAGTTTGGATAAGGTTCTTCCCTATGCTTTGATTTTACAAAAGCAAGCTTTATAACTTTGAATTAAGAAACCATTTAAGAATTGGATAGATCCCCCCAGCCCCCCTTAAAAAGGGGGGAGAATTAAATTCTTCCCCCTTTTTAAGGGGGATTGAGGGGGATCTCTTAGAGTTTTTGACCGCAGAAAGTAATTCTTAAATGGTTTCT
>NZ_LIRE01000426.1 GCF_001402795.1 Pseudanabaena sp. 'Roaring Creek' | reverse complement strand
TAGAAAAGATTGCGAGAGAGCATTAGAAAATGCTGCATAAACAGAGGCATGATCACCACAGGATACTCACTGCCCTGCGCCTTATGGATCGTCGTCGCTCTCGCAAGAGCAATCTCATTAAGATCGGCATAATCATAGACCACTTGCCGATCGCCAAATACCACCGTGACTTCCCTCTCCTCCAAATCGACACCCGTAATCGTACCAATGTCACCATTAAAAACCTCACGGTTATAGTCATTCACCTGCTGCATAACGCGATCGCCCAAACGAAAGATCGTATTTCCATACTTAATTTCTGGCTTCATCGCATCAGGAGGATTGAGCAACTGTTGCAAGACAACATTGAGATTGCGCGTACCGACATCCCCTCTAGTCATCGGACAGAGAACCTGCATATCCTGCTGAGGGTCAAAGCCCAGACTCGGTAACAACTCCGTAACAATGTCACAAATCCCCTGCTGACCCGCTTCCGCATTGGGCATTTCGAGCCAGAGGCAATCGGATTGAGGCTGATTAGAAACCTTTTCCATCTGCGGAAACTTACCCGTATTGATACGGTGAGCATTCTGAATGATTTGACTTGCCTGAGCCTGACGAAATACCTCAGTGAGTGTAATCACAGGGACTTGTTGAGAATTGATTAAATCTTGGAGAACATTGCCCGCACCGACACTAGGAAGTTGATCGGTATCGCCAACTAGCAATAATTGAGCGCCTAAGGGAATCGCTTTCACCAGAGAAAAAGCTAGAAACAGATCCAGCATCGATGCTTCATCAATAGCGATCGCTTGAGCCGTCAGAGGATATTCCTGATTACGTTTAAAGCCCATTGATTTCGGGTCAAACTCTAGAAAACGGTGAATTGTCTT
>NZ_LIRE01000425.1 GCF_001402795.1 Pseudanabaena sp. 'Roaring Creek' | reverse complement strand
TATATAGCTACAGTCACTTGAATTAGGACAAATCAAAACCCAAGAATTAATTGGCGGCGCGAAGCGCCGCCAATTAATTCTTGGGTTTTGATTTGTCCTAGTACACTTGGTGACAACTATAGATGTAATCACGCTAAACTGATTACCTACCCTTTTTAAGGCATTCTGAATGATTTTTTGCATCGAGATCGCATCCATAAGCTATCTCTCTTCATGCTAGAAAAAGTTTAACAGGGAGTTGCTTATTTAGTTCGTGACCCAATCGATAAGCCTGTATATCATATAGTGGCAGTTCGACGAATCCAGGCAGGGAATTAATAAAATCTCTGGCTTGATTGAGACTACATCCTGAAATATTCCTAAGAGTATTTCCCGCATCAAGGATAACGTTCGGACTTAGAGGCTTTTTGGCATGCAATCTCCAAAGACGAGGTGGAGAAGCCTCTCCTCTTTCGATAAGTCGGAGACCAGAGATCGATGCAAGTACGATCAAGCGATCGCCAATACCTAGACGAATATCGTCCGACGGCATTAGATAATCAGTATGTTCGGTTGATTTCGATGAAGAAAATTTCTGATAGAAAATAGGAACTACGTCGAAGCCATAGGCAATTTGCGCCAAAATTTTGCCATTAAGAGTATCTGCTTCCTCAATCTGATACTCAGCCACAAGAATTGTCCGATTGTTAAGACGAAATAATTGCAGCATATTTTCGCCAAAAGCTGCACCTGCAAAGGCTTCAGACGATAATTCGTAGACGCATAATGCTTTAGCATGAGGGAGAAGATCTGACAAACTTTCACTGAAGCGACTATCGTAGGTTCGCACTACCAAGCCGATTTCCCGATGCATAGCCAGAGCAGCTTCGCGAGCCATTAGAGCTACCTCAAGATTCAACATCTGATCGTCAGTCATTACTACCAAGCTCTTTGCCGCAGAGAGATTGGACTTTTCCAGTTCTCCCACAATATTTCCAGTCAAAACTGGTATCTCAGGCAATAGTTGGGCAATATCTATCTGATCGGTTATAGCTACAATCGGCTGTCCTAATTCCTCTAATATAGACGCTACTCGACGACCCACCCTTCCAAGTCCAACCAGTACAATATGATCTTTCTCAGGGATTGGAAGACGTGGTTTTAAGAAATCAAACCTCGAACTTAAAAAATTATCGGCAATCTGTCCAAGTACATTCGATAAAAACAGAAGACTTGCTACAGTAACGAGAAAACAAATTGACTGTACCCAGAATGGAACTGCTTCTGCGTCGAGTCCTCCGAAAACATCCCCAAATCCAGCTAGTAGCAGAATAACACCATTAGCGATCGCCTTTTCCCAAGTCATACTTGGTACGTTAAATTTTAGGATTACCGCACTCAAAGACCAAAGCGCAACGCCAGTTACTAAACCATCAAATATAATCTGGCGAGAGCGTTGTTCCTCTAACCAATGTTGGAAGCGATCAACCTTTTGTCGAAAATCCCCCCGAACGAGATCTCGAACGAATTGCAAAACCTGTTTAGACCTTGCCTGAGTATTATTCAAGGTCTTGTTGAAGGTGTTGGCATGGAATTCCACTTCTTCTATATAAGCAATTCGATCGCTTGCTTGCACTCTCATGTCAGGTTGCCACTGAAAAAAAAGCTTTTCTGAATCCGCATTAGGAACCCTAAGGAGGCGAAGATTCTTTTTGTGCAGTAAAGAAACAGGTAAATTATCAAACCGTATATCCTTCGTCAATACTTGTTGTTCTACTACACGTAGTCTAGTGTTGCCTATATTAAAGAAACTTAAGGTCTTTCCCCCCAGTCCCGCCAGTGCAAATGCCGTAGCAGGGAGTTCTGTTGGTTCTAACGCGATAAAGTTACCCAGTCGGTTTTTCAAAAGTTTATTGAGATTTTGTCTGGATGAGCGAACTACCAATCGAATCTTCGGATTGAGTCTTCGAGCGGCGATCGCGGCTTCAATATTAACTCCCTCGTTATTTGTAACCAAGAGAATCGCCCTACAGTCCATAACTCCTGCTTTGATCAAAATATCTTCTTTGCAGCAATCACCGATTATCAACTTCTCAATAATCTGTTTTTGCATGTCATCTATTTCCCAACTGTCGGGATTTACTTTGTCAATAGCAGTTATGCAAACATCTGCCTCTTGAGAAGCGAATTTCTTTAAATTAACAACGCAATATTGCCCTAAGCTACCCAAACCACATACTAAAAATCGATCCGTTAAGGCATTTTCTCTGTCATTGTGTTCAAGAGAAGATTGCGTAATTAAAGAGACTTTATTGTTCTCATTTACTTTTGGGATCTTGGCAATATCAATACTCGTTACAGATGACTTATTTACTTTGGTTGGGAGCTTCCATAGGTCGTAGTCTCTAGTTAGTTCAATCTGCTGAACCCAAGATGGAAAAGGATCTCCTAATTTATAACCATATACTTTAACTATCTCAATTGAGTCATCGCCTAGATCCATTATACTTTTGCCGATCCAGTCGAGCAGATGCTTGCGATCTTGAATTTGCTTGGATTCTAACAAAATATATATGCAGTTATCTTTTTGATCGGCCTCGACTTTAATTCCTTGGTTCTCAAGTTGACGATTTAATAAATCTGTTATCTCTTCAAAATCACTATTACTATTCTCGGTTACATTCGGAGTCGTCATAGGATTAACCAATGTAAGTTTAACTTTAGATTTTTATTACAAGATGGGAGATAAATTGTTAAATAAGATATCTTTTTAACTGAACTATCTATGCACTGGAAGTGCATAGATTTGGCTAGGATAGAAAGTCTTATCTTAACCAAGTAGTTAAGTCGAGCAGTCAAGTCCACAAACGCAGGTAAGAGCTCCGTAGTCGACAACATGTAATGGATATCCGCTTGACAAGAGCCAGCACTATTAGAACATTTTGGCATAACGGCAACTAACTAACGGATAAATCCCCCTTATAATATATCGCAACGCGCCAAGCCGCTAATTCAAGGATGAAATGCAACGGGTTTTGACGAAGCAAAGAATACTTCGTAAGGAGTACGATAGTCAAGTGATT
This sequence comes from Pseudanabaena sp. 'Roaring Creek', assembly GCF_001402795.1. GTDB lineage: Bacteria > Cyanobacteriota > Cyanobacteriia > Pseudanabaenales > Pseudanabaenaceae > Pseudanabaena. The sequence continues at coordinate 6,602 of NZ_LIRE01000425.1, read as the reverse complement.
TTCTCGGTCTGTGATTGATCAAATTCATCACCTTCTGAAAGTCCTGTTCTTTTAGCATTGCCCAGCAAAATTCAAAAATTTATGTTGCCTAGCGAACTCTTAATGCATCGGCTGAATGGCGAAACTGTCATTCCTAAGAGATTAAAATTAGATGATAAGACTCTGGCGATCGCTACAGAATTAATCGCTATTTTTGAAACATGTAAGGGGCAATCACAAGGCGAACTCGATCGCCAATTGCAAGAAATGGAAGGAGATACGCCTGATTATCGGGTAAAGCGGGGATTAGCGCATATTCTCAAATCCAGCTTTAGCACCTTTGAAATCCTTAGTCCCTTGGAACCGCAGGAATTGCGCCGCCGCGTATTTGAACTTGCAACGCAAGTCATTCCCAGTCAGCAAGCGACAGAAGAAACTTTAGCAAAGCTTGCCGATCAACTCACTCAAGAACTCAATCGGGAAGTATTTCCTTCACAAATCATTCAAGGGCTTTATGCTGACCTGATCGAGAACCGCATTCTGACGCAATTTGACAAGCCAAGGGCTGAAGATTTAATCCATCGTTATAATCTCTCGCAAGTGCAAGGGATTTTCTATCGAGCCAGTCATATGACTCTTAAGGTGCATCGCAACGATCCAGGAGAGTATAAGCTTCTGTTTCGATACCTCAAGCTATTTCAGTTAATGTCCTATATCGAGGGGGATGTGGATTATGGCTTTACGATTACTGTCGATGGTGCGACGAGTTTATTTGGTACGAGCACTCGCTATGGTTTGGCGATCGCCAAACTTCTTCCTGCCCTGTTACATGTTACGAAATGGAGCCTGCAAGCCACATTAGTGGAAAAAGATCCCTATTCTAAAAAGAAGCGGACGGGACTATTCACCCTTGATTCGGAATGTGGTTTAGTCAGCCATTACCCTGCGGGCAAAATGTATGACAGTGCGATCGAGTCGTCCTTTGCGGAGCGGTGGGCAGATTTAAAAACGGAATGGAAATTGGAAAGAGAGGTCGATCTCATTCCCATTCCTGGGAGCGTGATGATTCCTGATTTTCGGTTAGTCCATCCTGATGGGCGCAGTTATTTATTGGAGATCGTCGGCTATTGGCGACCAGAATATTTACGCAAAAAGTTTTCACAGGTACGTCAGGCAAATTGCGAGAACTTGATTTTGGCGATTTCCGAACGGCTTAATCTCGAAAAGGCTGGAGTCAAGGTGATCGAGGATATTGGGATGACATTGTGGTTTAAGGATAAGCTCTTGCCCAAAGCAGTTTTGCAAGCGATCGAGCCATAATACCAAGTTAAGAAATGGCGTAGCCATTTCTTAACTTGGTATTATGGCAGTAGCCAGTTATGTTAGGACAAAAACAAACCCCAGAAGAGTGTTGCGGCGCAAAGCGCCGCAACACTCTTCTGGGGTTTATGTCTTAACTTATTTGGCTATAGCTATATTCGGGTGATTTATTTGGGCAACTTATGCTTTTTCTTTATGCTTGCCATAAAATCTACGAGCGCTAATTGCAACCAAAATCTAGGTACAATTGCCATAGCAACAATACATAAATTAAGTATGGATACAGCAAGTCTCAATGCCCTGCTCAATAGCGGCGCGATTTTGCCAGAACTAATAGTCATTGGGACATTAGTACTCGTACTGATCGTCGATCTGATTGCATCGGGGCGCAAATCGGCAAATGTTCTCCCATATATTGCGATCGCAGGTCTAATCGCAGCTACTGCCGCCCTTGTGTGGCAATGGACGGGCTTAGAAAATCCGATCGCCTTTTTGGGCAGTTTTAATAGTGACAAACTCAGCATTATTTTTCGTGCCGTTATCGTCCTGTCCACTCTATTAACGATCCTCGTTTCCATTCGTTATTTAGAGCAGTCGGGGGTAGTGGTAGGTGAGTATCTGGTGATTTTGCTTAGTGCCACGTTAGGCGCGATGTTCTTAACGGGTGCTGACGAAATGGTGATGGTATTTGTCGCCCTTGAAACCTTGAGTATTTCGTCATACTTGCTTTCGGGATACACCAAACGCGATCCGCGCTCCAACGAGGCTGCCCTGAAGTACTTATTGGTTGGTGCGGCAAGTTCGGCAATTTTTCTCTATGGTATGTCGTTGCTTTACGGACTCTCTGGTGGCGAAACATCGCTAACGGCGATCGCTTCAAAAATTACCGTTAGCAATACGGCGCTAATAATTTCGATGGTGTTTGTAATTGCTGGGATTTCCTTTAAGCTTTCGGCAGTCCCTTTCCACCAATGGACACCCGACGTTTACGAAGGTTCACCCACCCCTGTAGTTGCCTTTTTGTCGATCGGCTCGAAGGTGGCTGGCTTCGGACTTGCGCTCAGATTTTTGATTACTGCATTTCCTCTTGCTTCTCTGCAATGGCATTACGTGTTCGTGGTCTTGACCGTTTTGAGTATGGTCTTGGGTAATGTGGTGGCGATCGCCCAAACCAGCATGAAGCGTATGTTGGCTTACTCCTCTATCGGACAAGCAGGATTTGTCATGTTGGGCATGGCGATCGATTCCGAAGCGGGCTATTCCAGTATGGTGTTTTACCTGATCCTCTACCTGTTTATGAATATGGGAGCCTTTGCTTGCATCATTCTGTTTGCTTCGCGCACGGGAACTGACCAGATCAGTGAGTATAGTGGCTTATACCAAAAAGATCCTTTACTAACCCTCGCTTTGAGTATTTGCCTTCTCTCCCTCGGTGGTATCCCTCCCCTTGCAGGCTTCTTTGGTAAGCTCTACATTTTCTGGGCAGGTTGGCAGGCTCATGCCTATGGCTTGGTTTTGCTGGCGCTGGTTATGAGTGTAGTTTCTCTCTATTACTACATCCGCGTCGTCAAGATGATGGTAGTTAAGGAGCCTCAAGAAATGTCTGATTCAGTCAAAAACTATCCAGCTATTACATGGACTCAAGTGGGTATGAAGCCTCTACAAGCGGCGATCGTCTTTACGCTGATCTTCACAGCGATCGCGGGTATTGCTTCTAATCCCCTCTTCTCTCTATCCAATCAAGCTGTAAAAGAAACCCAGTTTCTCCAAGCTAAAGCACCGAACGCTAAGTCAGTAGCAGTCTTACCAACAACTGCACAGTAAAAAAAGCGTCAGTATAGCTGCCGTCAACTGTATTAGGACATAAAACTCCAAAGGGAGTTGCCGCGCGGAGCGCGGCAACTCCCTTTGGAGTTTTGATTTTGTCATAACAAAACTGGCGACAGCTATAAAAAAACGTCATACCAATTCACGAAAGTGTGACAACACTTTTGTGAATTAAACACCAAACCCAGTAAGGTTTTGAGATTCCCAAAATGGCGTTGCCATTTTGGGAATTGGTATCAGTTCTAGTTAAGCTGGCAAATTTTAAAATCCCAAAAGTAAAAGCCTTGCTTAGCAAGGCTTTTACTTTTGGGATTTGAGAAAGGGTTTGATACTTAAACCCTTTCTCAAATCCCATTTCAAATGATAGCTACAGTCACTTGACTTAGGAAAAATTAAACCCCAAGAATTGAATGGCGGCGCAAAGCGCCGCCATTCAATTCTTGGGGTTTGCAGCAGCTATACGTAAAAAAAGCGCATTGCGTCCTTTTTTGTAAAATTTTAGAGTCAATGAGTGGCGGCACAAAGCGCCGCCACTCATTTTTTATTGCGTAAAAAACTACTTAATGTAGGAAATGGCGAACGCCAGTGAATACCATAATCAATCCTAGTTCGTCAGCGGCTTTAATCGAAATATCATCCCTCATGCTGCCTCCAGGTTGAACGATCGCAACAATCCCTGCCGCTGCCGCCGTCCGTACCGAGTCATCAAAGGGAAAAAAGCCATCACTAGCAAGGAAAGCTCCCTTTACATTTTCACCAGATTGCTTGATCGCAATTTTGGCGGAAGCGATCCGATTCGTTTGTCCTGCACCGATACCCAAGGTGGCAAAGTTTTTGGTAATAGCGATCGCATTGGATTTGACATGACGACTCACTTTCCAAGCAAAAATCAACTCTTGTAACTGATCGGACGTAGGTTGCTTCTGGGTAACCACTTGCCATGTCTCAGGTTTGACTGGCTCATCATCCGCTCTCTGAACGAGCATTCCGCCAGCGATCGTCTTCACGGTTTCATGGGAACCTTGTTTGAAATCGGACAGAACTAGCACCCGTAAATTTGTTTTTTTGCTCAAAATCGCTGCTACGCTTGGGACGCAGGCTGGAGCAACAATACATTCTAGAAAGGTTTTATTGAGCAGATTCGCAGTTTCTTCGTCAATGGGACGATTGAGAGCGACAATTCCGCCAAAAGCGGAGGTGGCATCCGCATCAAAAGCTTTTTGATAGGCTTCCGCAATAGTAGAGGCGATCGCCACACCACAGGGGTTATTGTGTTTGATGATGACGGCACAGGGGCGATCATCGCTAAATTCAGCGATAATACTCCTTGCTGCTTCTAGATCCAATAAATTATTGAAGCTAAGTTCTTTGCCCTGTAACTGTTGTGCGGCTGACCATCCCTTAGGGGTCGCCCCAACCTGATACCATGTGGCAGGTTGGTGGGGATTTTCACCATAGCGCAAAGGCTTAGGATTATTGCAAAGTAGGGTGTAGGAGGAGGACAGGGTATTTGCAGGTTCCTGTTCTGGATTAGTACTTTGGGGATTGGCTAAATATGTGGCGATCGCTTGATCGTAGGACTGGGTATGCTGAAAAGCTGCGATCGCTAATTTCTGACGAAACTCTAGGGTTGTTTCCCCATTATTTGCCTTCAGTTCGGTAAGGAATTCTGCATACTGGCTGGGGCTGGATAATACGGCAACATGGCGATAATTTTTTGCCGAGGCGCGGATTAAGGTTGGTCCACCGATATCAATATTTTCAATCGCATCTTCAAGGGTAACATCGGGCTTAGCGATCGTTTCTGCAAATGGATAGAGGTTAACAACCACAATCCGAATTGGTTGGATCGCATTGTCAGCCAGATCCTGTTGGTGCTCAGGTAGATCGAGTCTGGCTAAAATACCACCGTGAATACGTGGGTGTAAGGTTTTTACTCGTCCGCCTAAAATTTCAGGTGCGCCCGTATAGTCGGAAACCTTTGTAACTTCAAGTTCTGCCGCCTTGAGTGCCTTAGCAGTCCCACCACTACTAATTAACTGAAAATTATAAGTGTTTGATAGTTCGCGGGCAAGCTCGAGTAGTCCTGTTTTGTCAGAAACACTCAAAAGGGCAAGGGATTTCATACTATTAACTCCATATTCATTATGGGAGTTGGTCAAAGCATTACCCTAGGGCAATTTGTGTCAACTTCCTACACCATTTTATACCCTATGTCTGCCATCAAAATCAAAGATGAGTGGCGGCGCGAAGCGCCACCACTCATCTTTGGGGTTATCTCTTAATTGATATAGCTACAGTCACTTGACTTAGGACAAATCAAACCTCAAGAGTTAACTTGCGGCGCGAAGCGCCGCAAGTTAACTCTTGAGGTTTATGTCCTAGTACACTTGGCGGCAGCTATATTAATCTATATTAATTATGACTGCTTCTTGCTCAGGTATCCAAACAGGATACTTTTGCATCACTAACTCAAACAGCGCACTCGTTTCATGCCATTGGAGCCAGCGCTGCAAGCATTGATAGGGACTTGATTGAAACCAAGCGATATCGACATAGGCGAATTGTCTGATAAAGGGAAAGATGGCAACATCGGCGAAGGTCTGACGATCGCTAATTAAAAAATTACTATTTTGTTCTAGCGATCGCTTTTTTAGTTGCAGCTCTAAAACTTGCAGAAACTCCTCTGCTTGGAGGCGATAAAATTCCTGCGGCTTTTCAGGAAATCGATTGGGATACTTGTAGCGATCTAAGGCAATTTTAAATTCGCGATCATTGGTCGCAATTAAGTATTTAGCGATCGTCATTTCGTCATCTGCCAAATCACGCCAATGGAAGGGATCGTTCTTTTGAATTGCCCAATTCATAATATCAAGGCTTTCTTCTAAAACCTGAAAGTCCTTCTCAGCAAACACCTGCATTACAGGGGTAGTTCCTTTTGGGGAAATATCAAGCATTGGCTGAGGTTTATTTTTTAAAGAGACTTCTCTTAACTCGTACTGAATGCCTGCATAAGCGAGAGTCATTCTGGCGCGAATTGCATAGGGACATCGTCTAAAAGAATAAAGAATTGGGATATACATATTAAAAGAAAATCATTATAGCTGCTGCTAGGGGGCTATGTCGGTCGATGATATTGTCTGCCTGAAAACGATTCATGGTTCAATGAAAGGAGAAGATTTTCTTGCCTTTATCAAAGATGACCTAGCACCTACAGCGCAAAGCACTGTAAATTACGACCTGAATATAAGATATTGCAGTTTTCATTTTGCCGTAGGCAAAATGAAAACTCAAAAACCTTACTAGGATTGTTTTTTGTTTTTAAATGAGTACGCACTCATTTGAAAACCGCAATAATCATGGATAACCTCAACTATAGCTATAGCCAAATAAGTTATACCAATTCCCAAAAGTGTGGCTACACTTTTGGGAATTGAAAACCAAACCCAGCAAGGGTTTTAAAATCACAAAATGGC
>NZ_LIRE01000424.1 GCF_001402795.1 Pseudanabaena sp. 'Roaring Creek' | reverse complement strand
TGTCGTTCTTGTGTTGTCATCAATCTGTGCCATGAAGTCTGATTCGGGTACGACGATTATACTCAGCCAGTCAATCCCATGCTCGTCGCGAATATTGGAAACTTGTACGAGCTGTCTTTGGTTGTTTAGCGTAAATTCTAGTTGCTGACTTTGGGTGATTTCGTTAAAGCTACCGAAGCGTTCGAGTAAAACCTTCGATGTCCCACTAATTACTAGGCTGTCCGCTTTTACGGCGGGAATTTGTTGTAGTTCCTTTTTCTGATAATCAATAATAAAAGGTTGCTCAATGGTGGAGCTAGCAATCAAATTACCCTCGCGATCGATAATAAATGTCTGTCCTGTCTGTCCTACTTTGAGATTGCTAAGGAATCTATGGATTTTACTAATCCAAAAGCTATTGTTGGCGACCGCCACAAGCACATTATTTTTATCATAGATTGGATGGGATATCGTTATGGTGGGGAACGGCTGGGATCTTCCGAGAAAGGGTTTAGAAGTCCAAGTCGACTTGCCTGCTTTTTTAGCAGCGATATACCAAGGGCGAACTCTGGGATCGAATTTTGGTTGCGTCTCAATTAGAGAAGTTCTTTCTCCTTGATCGTTAAGTTTATACATTCTTCGCCGAGGTATGCTTTCTTGATCGACGATCGCAGCCATAATATAATTTTCACTACCATCAGAATTTACTGATTCTTCAACGCTAATGCTAGTGCCATCAGCAAACCCAATTTGAATAAACTGAATCATATCTTTACTGACTAACCGCCAAAAAGTTCGTTCTAGTTTTTTGGTGTCGGTTAAATCGATTTGATCCTCTTCGGAAGCGATCGCAATAGTTTGCCCGATCGTATAGGGTTTTTCTAGGTAGGCAAGAACTTGTAAGGTAATGCGATCGCTTATTTCTTGGCGTAATTGGCTAGAAACATCATTGACTGCCTTCTGTCCATTTCGTAGTGATAGATATCCCGTCAGTCCAACGGCGGCAAAGATTTGGAGCACAAAGGGAACCACTAATACGAGCTGTAACGGCAGAGATTTAGCTGATTTGACGCTTGACTTCATCATGGTTTCATCGATCTGTGTCGAATTTACATTGCAAAGACATTGAAAGAGATTAAATCACAATTTATCTTCGTAAAGGCAGAAGAATTGAAAAAACAGTTCCTCTCCCGATTATGGAGCTTACATCGATGCTTCCTCCATGCTTTTCTACAACAATTTGCTTGGCGATCGCTAACCCCAACCCCGTTCCTTTTCCGACCCCCTTAGTAGTAAATAAATGGTCAAAGATTTTGGCTTTGACCTCTTCAGACATACCTTTTCCATTGTCGGAAATTGTGATTTTGACATGATTATCTAACACCATAGTTTGGACAGTGATACGATTGGGATTAGCCTCAATCTCTGCATAGCTAAGATTTTGACTGGCTTCATCCAAGGCATCAATCGCATTAGCCAAAATATTCATAAATACTTGATTGAGTTGTCCAGGAAAACATTTAAGTGCTGGAACCCGACCATATTCCGTAATGACTCCGATCGCTGGACGTTGCTCATTTGCTTTGAGTCGATGACGGAGGATCAAAATCGTGCTATCAATTCCTTCATGAATATCAAAGATTTGCATGGTATCGGTATCCGCACGGGAGAAAGTGCGCAGGCTATTACTAATAGCTCTAATGCGATCGCCTCCATTTTTCATAGCCCGAATCAAATTGGGTAAGTCCTCCCGCACATATTCAATATCTATTGATTCAAGTTCCTCAAGAATCTCGGCTCCTGGATCGGGGAACTTCGCAGAATATAGATCGATTAATCCTAATAGATCGTTGATATAGCTTTGAGCTGCGCTTACATTACCCACGATACTACCCACAGGATTATTGATCTCATGGGCTACACCCGCGACTAAATTGCCAAGAGCAGACATTTTTTCACTTTGCACGATCAATAGTTGCGACTCTTGCAGTTCCTTGAGAGCCTGCTCAAGTTCTAGCGACTTCTGCTGAATTAAATCTTCTGCTTGTTTCTGCTCGGTCACATTGCGGATCGTAAATAGAACATTTTCAGTATTGCCCATCGGCACAACCCTGACTTCTTCGTATTGAGGCTTACCTTCAATGGTCAACACCTGATTGTAGACATGCATTTCTCCTGTTTTCAGCACTAATTCAATATCACGCATTTTCTGCTGATAGAGTTCAGGTGATAAATAATCCGCCAACGACCGCCCAATAGGTTTTGCTCGATCTGATAGATTGAGAGAACTTGCTGCAATTACTTCTGACGATTCAGAATAGTCTAGATAAACTCCATCTCTGTTAACCTGAAATATCATATCGGGAATTGCTTGAATGATGGCTCGTTTTTGAGCTTCACTTTCAGCAATTTGAACTAGCTGCAATTCAAGTTGGGCGTTTAAGTTCGCTAATCGGAGGGAAGTAATCTGTTCTTGGCGGTATAGGTTGGCATTTTCCAAGGAAATCGCGGCTTGGGCGCAGATAAAATTAAGTAATTCAACCCGATCGAGGGTGAATATGCCACTGGTTGCACGATTTTCCAAATATAGTATGCCAATCAATTTCGCTTGGTTGAGTAGAGGAAAACATAGCAAGCTCTTGGGTTGTTCCCGAGTCAAATATTTCCCAATCACTGGTAGAGAAGTCTTGCAGTCGTCTATCGCCACAAAAGTTTTCGTGTTTTTGACGTATTGGACCAATTTAACGGGGATATTGACGTTGCCATCTAGAGCTTCGCTCGTCAGGGCGATCGCTTCAGGTGTAGCGATCGCCGCAACTTGCCATTCTCCTTGAGCATCTGGCAAGATCAAGGCACAGCGATCGCCCCCAGAATTTTGGAGCACCACTTGCGTAAGTTCGTGCAATAACCGATCAATTTCAATAGTTCCAGATATGCTCTGAGAAGCCTTCAAGAGCGCAGCAAAGTCCATCATGGCATTCATACTCGTAGAGGAATTGCTGGGATCGATCGAAGCATGAATCGACATGTCGGGAATGGCAATTGTTGATAGGGACTCGATCTTCATGATCGGGGAGGCTGCTTGCTGGAGAACCACCTGTAATAGATGAGGATAGCGCCTTTCCAGATCTTCAACTTTGGCTTTAGCTCCCCAACGGGTATAGCCGTAATAGGCTTCCTGCATATAGATAGCAGCAATCTTCTCTTTCCCCCAGTCCAGATAAAACCTTGCGGCAAGTTCGTTAGCCAGAGCTTCTTCTTGCATATATCCGTTAGCCTTAGCTCCAGCGATCGCGCGATCGTAGAAATCCATTGCTAAGGCTTTCTCCCCTTGAATGCGGAGAATTTCCGCCGAAACTAATTCGTACTTATGGAGATAATTACTAGGAGAGTAGTTTGCTAAGTGTTGTAATTTTTGTTGATTGGCGATCGCTAGTTCGAGTTCGGTTGCCTTGGAAACAATACCTCCTAAATTTGCTAAGGCTAAGATTGCTAAGGAGTGATAGAAAGTATGGGCGGCAGTAAGGAGAAACCCAAAGGCGGCATCTTGGCTAGCAGTTGCCTTCACGGCATGGTCTAAAGCGATCGCATAATTGCCGAAGGTATAGTCAAATATCAGTCTCGATAGGTGAAAAGCGAAAAGACATTGATGGTTGTGGGTATTTTCAAAGCGTTGCAAAACTTCAGCATCACTCGGATCAATAGCACCTGAGCCATTGGCATTTATATCGGTATTTATATCGGCATTTATATCGGCATTTATAAATTTGTCATTAATACGCAGCCAGATCTTGGAATATTCAATGCAATGCTCCTGCTTAAATTGCTCTAAAATCGGCATGTATTTCACCTGAGCTTCTTGCAGAGACTCTAGAGGCTTGCCAATGAGAAATAAATGGGTGAAATACGCCATGATGCAGTAACTGACATATTCAATATCCGCAACTTCTAATCCCACTTCAATGCCCTGCGTCAGTAAAGGCAAAGTGGCATTTCCCGCCTCCTTACAAGTACAGACAAAGACCGCGAATAGCATATTTACTTTTGTTCTCAATGCCCGCGCTTGATATTGCTCCAACAAAGACAGGGCAACTTTGCCAGATTGATGGGCAGCATCTAAATCGCCAATTACAGCACAAAGTAACAAGCCATAGATCCCATAAGCATAGGCAGCTAGCTCCGAATATCCTTCGCGATCGCACAGATCTACCATCGTCAAGACTACAGCAGGAAACAATTCGGGCTTAACGTGATGGGTGGGTGGTGTAATTGTGATGAGAATCTGTAAGGCTGCGAGATAGACTGGGTCAGTCATTTGAGGCTTAGTAACCAGTCCCTCTTTACTGGGCAGTTGTGGCAGGCGATCTTGCCAGTTTGTCAGATCTACTAGAGATACACCAAGGCTCTTAAGTGCATTTAATCCCGTTTCAATGGCCTTTAACTGGAGATCTTGAGCGATATATATTTGCACCGATAACTCGTAAGCAATAGTGCGATCGATCGGGCGATCGCATTCTTGCAAGATCGTATCAATCAGCTGTAGAGCAGCGATAAATTCAATATTTAAATAGGCATTTTCCGCAGCAGTCTCATAAAGCCGCAAGGTTAACTGATGATCTGTTTGCCAAGAGTCTGATGGCAGTAAATTAATGGCTTCCTTGGCATAGCGTACCGCTGCGCTATAGGCAGTTGAGGCTTTAGCCCGTTTACAAGCAGCAAAATTCAGATGCACAAGCTCTCTTTTTTCGGCAGGATCGGTGATTAAGGAGCTACTCGCATTGAGGTGACCCAGAATTTCAAATAGATTTTCCTCTTGCTCAAGACTAGAAAGATTTTGTTGTAATAGTCGTCCGATTGTCAGGTGAGTCTTTTGCTTTTGATCGTCAGGAATCAGTGAATAGGCGGCCTGTTGGACGCGATCGTGCAAAAACCTATAGTTAAGTGTTTCCTTGAAAGTTGGTTGGTTAACCGACGGCGACATATCGTTTTCTTCAAGATAAAACTTATAAATTTCGCTTTGAGGTAAAATCAATCCCTCCTGCAAAGCTACCCATAGCAAACCTGCTACCGACTCTGATGACTGCTCGGCAACTATAGCCAAAGTCTCTAGATCGAACTGCGCACCCATACAAGCCGCCAGCTTTAAAATCACCTGAGTAGTTACTGGCAATTTTTGCAACTGCAAAGCCATAAATTCCACTACATCATCCTTCAGAGCCGCATTCCGCACTTGGGCGATATCACATTGCCAATGGCTGGCATTGGCGTTAAAAGCGATCGCGCCATCTTGATACAAAGCTCTGAGGAACTGAGTGGCAAAAAATGGGTTGCCTTGCGTTTTTTGCATTAATAGTTCCGTTAAGGGCTGCGCCAACTCTTCATGACAATGGAGCGTATCGGCAACCAAGCGATTCAAGCTATTCTGGTCGAGCGGTTGGAGGGCGATCGTACTTGTCGTTATATGCGTTTTACTGACCGCATCCAAAGTCAACATCAAAGGATGAGCCGTAGAAACCTCATTGTCTCGATAGGCTCCGATGACTAAGAGATACCCCGTTTCTAAGTCCTCCATCAATACCCGAATCAAATTTAACGAAGCGGAATCTGCCCATTGCAAATCATCAAGGAACAGAACCAAGGGATGTTCGGGCTTGGCAAAGACGTGAATAAATTTCTGTAAGAGGGAATTAAATCGGTTCTGTGCGGCTGCCCCCGTTAGTTCGGGAGCAGGGGACTGCGCCCCCATAATTCGCTCTAAGTTTGGTATGACATCAATAATGATTTGCCCATTTTCTCCCACAGCCTTTAAAAGTCGAGTTTTCCAAGTCTGCAATTGGAGATCGCTTTCGCCCATCAATTGCCCGATTAAGTCCCTAAAAGCTTGAACAAAAGCCGAAAAGGGAATATTGCGATTAAATTGATCGAACTTACCTTTGATGAAATATCCCCTTTGGCGGACAATCGGTTTATGCACCTCATTAACGACCGCCGTTTTACCAATCCCCGAGAATCCTTTAACTAGCATCAGTTCCGTTGCCCCATGGGCAACGCGCTCGAAGGATTCTAGAAGGAGATTGACCTCGATTTCCCGCCCATAAAGTTTTTCAGGTATCAGGAAGCGATCGCCCATGTCGCGTTTGCCAATCGTAAAGTTACTAATCTCCCCAAATTCTCGTAATTGATGTAGACATAGTTGTAAATCATGCTTTAGCCCTGAAGCACTTTGGTAACGTTCTTCGGCATTTTTAGCCATCAACTTATCAACGATATCCGAGAGCACAACGGGAATTTCGGGACAGATCTGATGAATCGTGGGTGGTATTTTGGCTAAGTGACAATGCACTAATTCCATAGGGTCAAAGGAACCGAAAGGACGTTGTCTAGAAAATAGTTCGTACAGTGTTACCCCAAAGGAATAGAAGTCAGCGCGATAGTCGATCCCCCGATTCATTCTTCCTGTCTGTTCGGGCGCGATATAAGCCAAAGTACCCTCTAAGCCATTGGGATTTTTAATTTCTGGAGTTTCCTTTGGCAATAGCGAAGCAATACTAAAATCAATTAATTTGATTTGGTTAGTTTCTGGGTGAATCAGAATATTGGCGGGTTTAATATCCTTATGAATAACGCAGGATTGATGCAGTTCGTCCAAGATTTGAGTGATTTGGATGGCTATTTCCAATTTTTCTGCCAAAGATAATGATTTCTTTTGGATATGCTGTTGTAGCGAAATGCCTCCAAAATCTTCCATGATAATGGCATAGCTATTACCACAGGATTCCAAGCTGTAGGGGCGCACAATGCCGCTAACGTCCAATTTTTTGGCGATCGTGTATTGATTGCGAAATTTCAACAACTCATTAAAACTGGGGTAATCCTGTTGCAGCAGCTTAACTATCACGCCCCGACCGTTAGAGTCATCTATAGCTCGATAAACACTAGTTCGAGAGCCATTATAGATTTGCTCGGCAATAGTATAGCCAGCTAGTTGAGGAAATTTATGAAAATTATTACTTGCTATTAGAGACATGGTTATGGATCGATAACACTAAAGATAAGATTCGCCAAGATCTGTCATGTAGCCTAATTCTGTATCGACATCTTAATTAATATCTGGATTTAGCTCTAAACCATTCAGATATCGCCTAACGATCACACTAAAATGATTTCTATTAAAACAAGATAAAATACTAATGATACTTTTGTCCTCTGCATATTTATTAGAGTATCTATTAGTACTTTTTTTTACTAGAAAATCACCTAGATCCCCTATATATATTCTATGACAGATTCCTTTTCTATTATACAGAAAGTATCAGACTAAAGCAGATGCCAAGCATATATGCTGAGATTAAATCATCTATATTAACCATAAAAATTGTGATAAGTTACATGACGCAATTAGGAGTCAATACTAGAAGTGGTAATGCATACAATGCTTCTAGCAAAGGCTTTAGGCTTTTATATTTAACTATGTTTATTGACTTACAAGAACAGAACAGGTATATCAAATAGGAATATCAAATAGGTATATTAAACAGGCGATCGCCTAAAATTATCCTATAACCAGATCTTTGAATATTTAATCTTTGAATGTAACTCTAAACAAATCCCTAAATCTAAATTTAGACACATCAATTTAAAAAATTATATTTCTATTAATTGAGTTAAAAAATCCAAGGAATCACTTTTAAATTCTCATTATTTTCGTCATACTTTAAGGCACAACTATCATTAACATGATTTTTTTCTTTCACTTACTGCAATATAGAAAAATTCTCAATTCTCTGTAATACCAAAGCTCAAAATGGCATAGCCATTTTGAACTTTTCAAACCCCCTATACCAATTTCCAAAATGGCAACGTCATTTTGGAAATTGGTATAGGGGCAAAATCAAAACCGAAGAAGATATAGATAATTCAAATAAAAACTACAGCTTCGACTTCGCTCAGCTAGCTTACACCGAGGGCTGAGCGAAGTCGAAGCCCGTCTACAAGTTATTTAAAACAACTATA
>NZ_LIRE01000423.1 GCF_001402795.1 Pseudanabaena sp. 'Roaring Creek' | reverse complement strand
GCTTTACCCAGCCCTGACGAAGCTGTAGAAAGCTCCGCATTATCTGTTAACGCGAGTTGGGAAGTATGTAGATTTAAGGAACCACTATTACCGCTACCTGAGGATTGACTGCTAATGATGCTTTCTTGAACAGCTACATTATTGGCAAAGATCTCCACATTACCAGCATTGCCACTACCTTGAGTAGATGTAGAGATTTCGGAACCATTGAATAGGGAAAGCGAACCCTTGAGAATGGTGAGATTCACCTCTCCCGCAGATCCAGAGCTAGAGGTATTAGAAGAGACCCTTGCCCGATCTATTGTCACGTCATCAGCGTTGATGCTAATGTTACCCGCTCGACCGCTTCCAGAGGTGGATGCTGACAGTTCCGCCCCATCTCGTAAGGTTAATGACCCAGTGCTGATACCAATGTTGCCAGCATTGCCACTACTACTGGTGAGCGCCGCAAGGCGGCTATTGTTGCCGATGTCAATACCTTGGCTAGCATTGAGGTTGATATTGCCAGCCATTCCTGCATTGCTGGTACTGCTGGTAATTTGGCTATTGTCAAAGCGAATCAAGCCGCTACTCGTAAGGGAGACATTGCCAGCGGAGTCCAGCCCCTTGGTATCGCTTTCGATGCGACAGTTGGTGAGGGTGAGATTGCCCAAACTGTTGATATTGACATCCCCCGAACGTCCTGTGCCATTTGTCGAAATGTTAACCACTCCCGTAAATGGAGTGGAAATAGAAACCTGTTTACTGGTTAGAACCACGGTATCGGCGATCGCTAAATTCCCATGTCCAAAAATCGATACCGACCCCGCCCGATCGGAAGAGGATGTCGTTAGTAATGTCAGTCCAGATATCTGATTTTGGGCTTCTAATCCGATCGAACCACCATTGCTAGATGTTCCATTAGGCGCAGCAGAGAAAGTATATAGACTGCTCATATTACCGAAGATATCCCCTTTGGGGGCAATTAGATTGATGTCGCCGCCATACCCGCTATTACCTCCCACTGCAAAGGATGAGGAGTACAGATCCCTCTGGTT
>NZ_LIRE01000422.1 GCF_001402795.1 Pseudanabaena sp. 'Roaring Creek' | reverse complement strand
TGTCTCGACCGTCGTATTCCTGATAAACAGCTTTTGATTCAGGAAGTCTCGGCTTGGGAAAATCGCAGGAATTCTCTCTCTTGTAAAGTCAATTGGCAATTTACTACTGCTGATGCTCGCATTAAATTGCTTCGCCTCTACCCGTCAATAATTACTTGACTGCCTACTAGGAAAAAACAAATATACAAAGTACGCTTTACATACCCTTATTAACGCCTTGAGAGATTCTGACAAAAATTCGCTCCCTTACGAAAATGGAAGCATCAGGGCTGCATACGCGCTAAGATCCATAGGTAAAGAAGCAAAAGGTTCGGTAACTGCGTTAATTGCAACTCTTAAAGATCCCAACCACGGTTTGCGGAGTGCGGCTCTATATGCTCTTGGAGGGATAGGGGAGGAAGCAAAAGATGCTGTGCCTGCCTTGATCTCCATTCTTAAAGACCCCAATACTCAATTAAGGTTTGAGGTAGCCCATGCGCTCGGACACATTGGGAAATACACTTTGCCTATGTTAGTTTCTACCCTTAAAGATCCTAATGAGAAAGTACGTGCTGGCGCGGTAATTGCTATGGGAGTAATAGGTAAAGATACCCTACCTATACTGATTTCGACTCTCAAAGATTCTAGTAAAAATGTCCACGCTCAAGTTGTAAGCTCTCTGGCAAAAATAGGAAAAGATACTAAAGAAGTCGTACCTCTAGTTATTGATACTCTAAAAAAAGACCCTGAGGCTGATGTCCGTTCTAGTGCTGCTAAAGCATTGGAGAATATTGGTAAAGATGCAGTCCCTGCTTTGATTTTTGCCCTCAATGATTCTGATCAATGGGTTCGTTATTCGGCTGCGGAAGCATTAGGCAATATTGGCAATGATGCGAAAAATGCAGTACCCGCTCTTATCAATGCACTCAAAGATTCTGATGAATTGGTGCGCGATGTCGCAGGTGAGGCTCTAGAAAGGATCGACCCTAGCCTTAAATTTTAGAAATTTTAGGATGATTCCGTAGCTCTCCCAAATAGCCATGCATCAATCCCAGTGATTATGTAATTATCCCAAAGCTCAAAATGGCGTAGCCATTTTAAGCTTTGAAAACCCTTACTGGGTTTGGTTTTTAATTCACAAAAAGTGTTACTACACTTCCATGAATTGGTACTAGATAGACAGTTGAAAAATTGTAGATTTGCTCCATTCAATCCACTTGCGATCATCTATAGCTACAGTCCCTTGACTTAGGACAAATCAAACTCCAAGAATTGACTGGCGGTGCTTCGCGCCGCCAGTCAATTCTTGGAGTTTATGTCCTAGTACAATTGGCGACAGCTATAT
>NZ_LIRE01000729.1 GCF_001402795.1 Pseudanabaena sp. 'Roaring Creek' | reverse complement strand
CCATCGTTCTTCTAAGCAACGCTTCTTGCTCAGGAGTTGGGTAGAATCGATACTTGAATGCTTTTTGCGCCATGCTCACATTATGTCAGATATTATGTAAGATGCCTGAATTAATATAAAACCGTGCTAGAAGCACGGGGTTTTAAACCCAGTTTTCCGATAACAACGTAAGGTTTGCTTGGCACAAAGCCCCAAAGATGTCTAGGGATAGAGAAGGGCGACGCAAAGTGCCGACCTTCTCTATCATTGGAGCTAAATCTTAGTTCCACAAGCCTTGCAAAACTGGGCATCATGGTCGTGCAAAGATAAACCGCAGCGAGTGCAAACAATCTCTTTGAGCAGATCGTTAGGGCGATCGCCTTGATTAGCCGTTTTAACTAAACGCTTAAATAATTCGCCTAGCTGCACGGGAATGAGGGCGATGCCCGTGAGTACCATTAATACCGTCGTCAGTTTCCCCGCCTCCGAATGGGGCATGATATCGCCATAGCCCACAGTAGTCATTGTAAAAATTGAAAAGTAGAACGCATCGAGAAAGTTGTGAAACTTGGGATTGCTCGGATGCTCGATTTGATAAACTAAGCCCGAAAAGACAAACACGATCGCGAATAACGTAAAGATCACCCGCAAGAGAATCGCAATATCTTCATTCTTGTTAGGAAACAGCGATCGCGACTCTACGAGGCGAATCAATCGTAAAATCCGAAACCAACGCAGGAGACGGAGAAAAGCCACATCAATCGCCCCCAAAAAGAAGGGCAAAATCGCCACCAGATCGATGATCGCATAAAGGCTAAATAGATGCTTGAGTTTTTCCTCCGCGCACCAAAGCCGCAAAAAGTACTCCAGTACAAACAGACCTAAAATGATGTCGTCTAGCAGGTTGAGGCGGGTACGGGTAATCTCGCTAATTTCAAAGGTTTGGGCAACAAAACTAGTA
The DNA here is from genome assembly GCF_001402795.1 of Pseudanabaena sp. 'Roaring Creek'. Lineage (GTDB taxonomy): Bacteria > Cyanobacteriota > Cyanobacteriia > Pseudanabaenales > Pseudanabaenaceae > Pseudanabaena. The sequence continues at coordinate 19,521 of NZ_LIRE01000729.1, read as the reverse complement.
GCAGAAGCAAGGACAAGAATCGCGATCGCTATATTAATTGACTTACCAATTGGTGTCGCAAGGTCATCGAGATAAAAGCTAATTTTCTGTCTTAACATAACGACTTAAGTAAGTGGGCTTAACTAAATATAAAACCCTAAAACCTGCGGCGCACGCGCAGCGTGCGCCGCAGGTTTTACACCAAGTTAAGAAATGGCGTAGCCATTTCTTAACTTGGTGTAAAACCCTTACTAGGTTTAGTTTTTAATTGTGAATTGGTTTTTAAAGCTGAAGATGGCGTAGCTATTTTCAGCTTTGGTATAAATCCATTCTCTAATTAAAAACCAAACTCAAAATCTGTGGCGCAGGCGCAGTTTGTGCCATATAGCTGTCGCCAATTGTACTAGGACATAAACCCCAAGAATTGACTGGCGGCGCGAAGCGCCGCCAGTCAATTCTTGGGGTTTGATTTGTCCTGAGTCAAGTGACTGTAGCTATAGGTTTTGGATTTTAAGTAATTCAGCATAACGAGAAGAGCGTACCGCCCACGTAGCGGGCGGTACATTCTTCATGGGCTTCAAGTTTAATCATGCTTAGCTACTTAAAATCGGGATAAGCATAATGTCGCAGTCTCTACTAAAGTTACATTAGCCCTCTTGTAGATTAGATTTTTTTGGTAAAAAGTGGAAATTTTATGTATCAGTAACGGACATGGTGAAGATATCATCGCCGCACGTATCTGCATTGAACTAGAAAAATTGGGATTCTCAGCGATCGCCTTACCCCTTGTTGGTGTAGGACATGCCTATGTTAAGGCAAATATACCAATAGTCGAGCAGTTTACTCAGGCGATGCCATCAGGGGGCTTTGTCAGGATGGATAGCCGTCAACTAGCCCGTGATGTCAAAAGTGGCTTAGTCGGGCTGACCCGTAAACAATTGGGCTATGTGTGGAACTGGTCGCGCGATCGGCGAAGGGGAAAAAGACTGATTTTGGCTGTAGGGGACATTGTGCCACTACTATTTGCTTGGCTACCCTCTAAGTTTGGCGGGTGCGATTTTGCCTTTGTTGCCACGGCAAAGTCAGAATATTATTGGCGCGATCGCAAAAGTGGATTACCCCACGTTAAAAAGCCCTTTGGTGGCTCTATCTTCTTTCCTTGGGAACGCGCTTTAATGAATAGCGATCGCTGTAAAGCGATCTTCGTCCGCGATCGGTTAACTGCGGAAATTTTAAACCGCGATTTTAAGCTGTCTGCCGTTTATTTAGGCAACTCCATGATGGATGGATTGGAGCCTCAGGGCATAGATTTTGGTATCGGGGAAAATGATTGGGCGGTGGCAATTTTACCTGGATCGCGATCGCCTGAAGCCTACGAAAATTGGATGACCTTAATGCTTTGTGCCCAAGTAGTTTCCCGCACAATTCCCCATAACGTGCATTTTCTAGTAGCGATCGCTCCTGATTTAGATCTCGAAATTATCGGACAGAGCATTATCCAAAAAGGGTGGTTGCGGATTGATGAAACCACCTTTAAGGTGCAAAATGCTCGGCTAATTCTTCTGCAAAATGGATTTGGCGATTGTCTCCACCAATGTCATTTAGGCTTAGCCATGGCTGGAACCGCTACTGAACAGATGGTGGGTTTAGGGAAACCTGTAATTACGATCGCTGGTAATGGTCCCCAATTTACGCGCAAATTTGCCGAAGAACAGGCTGATTTATTGGGTTGTTCGATTAATTTGATTGACAAGCCCGCTCAGGTTGCCGATGTGCTTAATGAGATTTTGCAAGATCCCGATTACTTTCAAGAAGTAAGTCGCAATGGGGAAGAACGGATGGGAAAAGCGGGAGCCTCGGCAAACATTGCCAAATATATCGCTGAAAAAATCATTCTTTAAAGATTTTGAGTAAAAGCGTTACTTAACGTCAGTTCGGGTTAAGCCAACCCTTTTTCAAAGCCCGTTTTAAATTATCCCGAACTCACGTTAGGTAGCTACGCCATTTTTTGATTTGGTATAAGTTTATCTGCCTAGTTATAACTATCACCAAATGTACTAGGACATAAACCCCAAGAATTGACTGACGGCGCGAAGCGCCGTCAGTCAATTCTTGGGGTTTGATTTGTCCTAATTTAAGTGACTGTAGCTATAAAGAATAAAGTGAGAGTCTGTAATACCCGTTTCACGGGTATTACAGACTCTGGTGTTGTTAATTTTTATCAGAACAAATCTTTGAAAAAGAGACTTATTTCAGCACGATCCCGCACTTCAAAGAAATCAAGGGGGACAACCCCATCTAAATGACGGCTAACGACATTAAATCCTAGCCTAGCCCGCCGATAGTTCAGCACTAAGGGACTATTAACAGGTAAAGGCGATCGCAACCAAGCATCAAAATTAGGGGCTTGATTCATGCGATCGCTCATGGCTTTGACCGTAAAGACTGATCGCTCATCGGGCAAACTACTGGTCGCAAATACATAGGCTCGTTCTAGTAATTTGTCCCGTAAATTTGGATTTAACCAAGCGGAAATCACCATTTCTAGGGGTGTTTGCGGGTTTTGCTTGACCGCTTGTAAAGCATTGGTATCATTGGCGATCGCATTGGCTAACAGGATTGCCGTTGAATTCCCCGTTTGTTTGAGTTCGTCAACAGCATTGGGATTGCCATTCCACCATCTTAAGGCGGCTAGATTTACGGCTTTGCTGGGACTATTCCGATAAGCATTTTCCAGATTGGCAACTACTTGGGGGTAAAGGGATTGGAAGGCGGGATCTGACCAGATTGGACTGGTAATAAAGCTAGGATCGTTCATAACTTCGGCAACCATCGCGGCGATCGCCTCAGGATTTTTGCCCTGTCGCAACAGACTAATTCCCAACCCAAAGGAAAGCGATCGCTTAGTGGGAACGAGTTCGAGTCCGCGCCGAAAATAGGACTCTGCGGCTTGTACGGCACTTAAAGAATCGGTGGGTGATGTATCGCGGAGACTGAGCCATGCGGCGGCATTATATCCCGCTTCATTATTGGGGTTAATGGCGATCGCAGCTTTAATCCATGCCAAGCCATCCTTTTGCCATGTAGGAGACTGGGGCAGGTTGGGATAACTGATGGCGAGATCCGCCAAATTCCAACCGAGTTGATAGGGATAGTAAGGCTCCCAAGGCGCAAGCTGCTGGGCAAATTTGAGCCGATCTTGGAACTTATCGATCGCCGCGATCGCTTCCGTTATGGTTTCCTGTTTCGCGATGGCTAAGTCATTTCTTGCCCTTGCTAGGTAGATAAAACCCACGCTAGAAGCTTGCCATGCCGTATTGACGGGAACTAGCCAAGCGATCGCGATTATCAAATAGACTGTGGCAAGGATGGACAACCATAAACGAGGTTGCTTTTGATGACCGAGGCTAATTAATTGCCCGCTATGCACTTGTCCAAGATAGGCGAGACTGGCAAAGACGATCACCAAACTGCCGCTAATCGCAGGCACATCAAGCTGATAGTCGGTAATCGCCAGCATTCCATAGCCGATTAAGCTCGCAAACAATCCATAGGCGATCGCCTGTTCTTGAGGATTGGCATTCCAAGTAGGAGATTTGTGTAATTTCACAAATAAACTAGCGATCGCTACCCCAAGCAAAACCACGACAATCACCGCGCCGATGCCGAGTTCTGCCCACAGATGCACGGGCGTACTATGGAGTTGAAATAACAGCTCGGCTTCTCTGCCAGCCCATGACGGACGATATTGCTGATAAAACAGAATCGCCGAACCTGCCCCCGCCCCAAATAACCAATGGTCTAAGCCGATCCGCCAACCCGTATCCGCCGCGATCGCTCTAAAAAATAATTCTCCCGAACCTTGGGCGGGATTGGCAAAACTCGAAACTAATCCTGAAATTAAAGATCGCAACCGATTGTTGGTAGCAATCAACAGTGCGAAGATGGCGATCGCCGCGCCGCCACCCCCGATCGCTAGCCAACGATTGCCCCAACTCTTAAATAAAGCGACCAATATGCCATAGAGAACGATCGCCCCCAAGCCCAAAAAGCCCCCCCGCGAACTGGTGGTATATAAATCGACTAGACCCAAACCGATCCCCACCAACCAGAGCGATCGCCACAGCCCCTTTTGGGCGATCGCCAAGCTTGCCAAAATTGGCAAAACCAACATCAAAAAACCCGCCACATAATTTTGATGCCCCATCGGAGCCCAATTACGCGACTGCAAATCCGAAAAATCGTAACTGAGATTGAGTCCCCATTGATTGAGCTTGGCAAAATTAGCCAACTGGGGCAACCAAGTTTGCGTAGTCCAAAAAACTAAACTTTCAATAATTACCGCAATCCCCAATAAGCCCAGAAATCGTAAAATCGGCAAAAGTTGGGAATCCTTGCTTTCTGATTCTTGGGAAAATACTGCATGGGATTGGGAAGATGCCCCATGCAAAAAATTATTAGTCACGTACAGCGCGATAAAATAGCCAAATGCCGTCAAGCTATACCACATTCCCTGATTGGGAAACTGAGCAAACATCGTCGATAAGCACAATGCGATCGTACTAGCACCAATCGCCCAGTCAAAGCCGCTACCCAATAGATAAAAAGGTTTCTGCCGCCGCCATAAATTTAGCAACCCTGCGATCGCAAAACATAGCAAACCTACTTGCCACAGCATCACCCAAGGGAAGGCAACCATCTGGGTACTACTATCGGGTAATAGCGTAAATAAAATATAAGCAGCAATGCCTAACTGGACGATTAATCGACCTGTACTCATAAAATTTTGGGAATCCAATTTAGCAAAATAATCAGTGACTTGCTCAGTGACTTGCTCAGTGACTTGTTCAGTGACTTGTTCAGTAATTTGCTTAGTGACTTGCTTAGCCAATAAGGTAGGCTCCAATTATCTCAGCATTTTCGGCAAGGAAACCAGATTTAGAGTTTTTCAAGCCTATGCCCCAGAAAACCTTAAAAAGAGATCCTTAAAAAGAGATCCTTAAAAAGAGATATTATGGCGATCGCATATATTTTCGTGAATTATGGATGGGGTTTTATCTTCCTTTGACCGTAGCAAAACACTCGAATATGAATCAATTGCGGCAGAAATGTTTGCTAGTCGCAGCCCTGAAGAGTTATTAAAAATTTTTTTAACTAATTTAGGAGAACAATTAGGTATTAGTCGTGTTGCCATTTATCAATTAACCAATCAAGATGAAGGGCTTGTATTAGTAGAAGCCATTGCCCCCAATATCTCAACTATTAAAAACCAGCCCTATCCTGTTACTTATTTTGGCGTAAGATCTCTTGCCGATTATCCCCAAGATCGTGCAGTGCGGTTGCCAAATGTCGCTCAGACCCAAGCAGTTTTGAGCGTGCATCAACTTTGGCAAAGGACAAAGATAAAAGCGATGATGTCCGCCCCAATTTTATTTGATGCATTGGCAGGAGACAAAAAGATTTGGGGTTTAACGTTTGTCCAACAATGCGATCGCCCAAGGTGCTGGCAACCCCAAGAGGCAATTTTATTGTATGAGTTATCGCAAGTCTTAGGGCAATGTTTACAGTTTTGGGAATTGAGTCTGCGCTCCAATCCAAATTCACCAGCATTGCTCACAAGTATTAATAACTACAACGACGGCTATAACGATGGCAATAGTGACGGTAATAATCGCAAATACGATGCCAATCAGTATACCTACAATAATTACAGCAACTACGATCGCCAAGAGGATGACGATCAAGAAGAATTTATTGCTAGAAGAGTAGAACTATCTCAAGATTTAGAGGTTCCCCCAGCCTCCATAGACCTCTCTACAGATATCATTGCCATGTCCAATAACTTTACGTTATCCGATGATGAAGAGAATGAGATCTTAGAGAGACTGCGCGTTAATGAGAAAAAAACCTCTATTTATCATGCTGTGAATCACGCGATGCAGCAACTTGATCGATCGCTACTCCCTAATTCTGGTCTATACTCTCCCCTTTTTGATACCTTAGCCTTAGATACAGAACAAAATATGTCCTCCATTGACCTAGAATCAATCACCCTTGAGGATGTCTTAGAAAGTTTTAATCAAGAATCAGATAATGATCCATTCCAAGCCAAAGTTGATTATCTGCAAAAAAGAGTTGGGGAATTGATTGAAAGTATGCAACAAAAACTAGAAGAAATTGAATCGCTTCAATGTCAAGTTAAAAACTTAACCGCATCTCAACAGGAATTTCGACGCATATTACTAGATTTGCAATCTGAAAACCTAACCCAAAACATCAAAGATACAATTATCGCCATGTATCAGTCTTTTTTAACTAAGTAGCTAGCATAATTAAAAAACAAAACCAGAGAGTGTACCGCCCGCGTAGCGGGCGGTACACTCTTCTAGGTTTTAAGTTTACTTATGTCTAGCTACTTTTAGCTTCGGGTTACAACTGCCTCAACATGGACAACTTGAGTCGTTACTCCTGCTTCATTCCCCTTGTTTTCGACAGCAGCGATCGCCCAACGCAATGGTTCGCCCTGTTTGGCTAGCTCCTGCTCGATGGTTTGGGCGATCGCTTCTTGATTCTCATTAATCTCAATTTCCGCAGTGATAAAATGGGTAGTCATAGGATTAGATTTATTAATTTAATTAACAGAAATTGTATAGCGTTTCCCTGTCTAGTGAAGTAACGAGTTATTTACCCGCCAAAGGCGGGTAAATAATACCAATTCCCAAAAGTGTGGCTACACTTTTGGGAATTGAAAACCAAATCCAGTAAGGGTTTTAAAATCACAAAATGGCGTAGCCATTTTGTGATTTGGTATAACTCTAGATCGCTCGCTTGCTTGAAAAGCGATATATAAGTAAGTAGCTAAGGAGAGCGTACCGCCCGCGTAGCGGGCGATACGCTCTCCTTAGCGCCCCCCATACCCATACATAGAAGGTCGGTAAAGTTGAGCGAACATCATCATAAATGGCAGTTTTGGATCGATCGCGGTGGCACGTTTACGGATATTGTCGCGCAGCGTCCTAATGGTGAAATCATCATCCATAAGTTACTTTCGGAAAATCCCGATCGCTATGCTGATGCCCCAATCCAAGGGATTCGCGATCTGCTTGGCATTGAACCGAGCGAACCAATTCCCATGCATGATATCGCTGCCATCAAAATGGGGACGACGGTAGCAACGAACGCCCTATTAGAGCGAAAAGGCGATCGCACAGTTTTATTGATCACCAAGGGGTTTCGCGATGCTTTACGCATTGGCTACCAGCATCGCCCCAATATTTTTGCAAGACGGATCGTTTTGCCTGAGATGCTTTACGAGCAGGTAATCGAGGTGGAAGAACGCCATAGCGCCCGTGGAGAAGTCCTCATACCTTTGAATGTAGATTTAGCGATCACCAAATTACAAGAAGCCTATGATTCGGGGATTAGAGCCTGCGCAATCGCCTTAATGCATAGCTATCGTTATTCCCAGCATGAGGAACATTTAGCCGAGATCGCCGCACAAATGGGATTTACCCAAATTTCCGCATCCCATCAAGTTAGTTCACTCATCAAATTTATCAGCCGTGGTGATACCACCGCAGTAGATGCCTATCTATCACCAATTCTGAGACGCTATGTAGATCGGATCGGGGCAGAATTATCAGAATCCTCAGAATTAGAGAATGCGGAACCAAGCAACGCCTCTAAGTTAATGTTCATGCAGTCCAATGGTGGACTGACGAAAGCCCAATCTTTTCAAGGAAAAAACAGTCTGCTTTCGGGACCTGCGGGGGGAATTGTCGGTGCGGTGCAGACTAGTTTGCGTGCAGGTTTTAGCAAAATTATTAGTTTCGATATGGGGGGCACTTCGACGGATGTAGCCCATTACGCAGGGAGCTACGAGCGATCGCTATCCACGGAAGTGGCAGGGGTTCGCCTGAGTACGCCTATGATGTCCATTCATACTGTTGCCGCAGGTGGCGGGTCGTTGCTGGGGTTTGATGGCACCAGATATCGTGTGGGTCCCGAATCCGCAGGAGCCTTTCCGGGTCCTGCCTGTTATCGCAATGGCGGGAAATTAGCCGTAACGGACTGCAATGTGATGTTAGGGAAATTACAGCCCGAGTTTTTCCCCAAGGTATTTGGAAAGAACGGAAACTTGCCCATTGATGGGGAGGTTGTCCGCCAAAAATTTACGGATCTTGCTCTAGAAATCGAACAGGTCACAGGTAGAGCTATTTTACCCGAAGCCGTCGCTCAAGGTTTTTTAGAAATTGCGGTCGAAAAAATGGCGATGGCAATCAAAAAAATATCCGTACAGAGGGGTTACGATGTTTCGGAATATGTGTTGTGTTGCTTTGGTGGAGCGGGCGGACAACATGCCTGCGCGATCGCGGATCTGTTGGGCATGACCCAGATTTTCATTCATCCCTATGCAGGCGTACTATCCGCCTATGGCATCGGGCTAGCCGATATTCGCACGATCCACGATCGCACTGTCGAGTCCGTCCTCAATCTAGAACTATTGCCCGACTTAGCCGCGATCGCCCAAGAATTGAGTCAGCTTGGCAAAACGGAACTTCTACAGGGAGGGGCGATTGATGGCAATTTGACGATGGAAACCAGCTTACGCCTTCGCTATGCGGGTACGGATTCCTTCTTAACTTTAGCGATCGACTTTGCGCAAATATCCTCCGAGAAATCACCCCATGAGGAATCCTCCTGCGAGAGATTATTAAAAAACCTAAAAACCAACTTTGAATCTTTGCATAGGGATCGGTATGGTTTCATTTTTGCGGATAAAGCGCTCATCGTAGAAGCGATCGCCGTTGAGGTGATTATCTCAAGGGATCGGCATCAAGTAAAAAAGAAACAGATCGAACTAGAGCGATTTGAGAAGGGTAAAGCGATCGCCCAAGCAAGAGTGTATATGCAAGACGAATGGCATAATGCTCCCGTATGGCGGCGTGAGGATTTACGAGCAGGCGATCGCATTGCGGGGGCAGCATTGATTATCGATACGACAGGAACTAACGCGATCGAGCCCAACTGGGAAGCGGTATTAACGGCAGATGATTGCCTGATCTTACAGCGATCGCCCCAAAGCCAAAATCCAGTCAGGGAGTATGGAGAAGCCCAAGTTCATCGCGATCGCGTCGAGCGAGAAAATCCCAGAAACATCCTTGCCGATCCCATTAAATTGGAGATATTTAATAATCTATTTCAATCCATTGCCGAACAAATGGGATTCACGCTCCAAAATACTAGCGCCAGTGTGAATATTCGCGAACGTTTGGATTTTTCCTGTGCGATTTTCGATCGCGATGGGGAATTGATCGCCAATGCCCCCCATATTCCCGTCCATCTTGGCTCTATGGGCGAAAGCGTCAAGGCATTAATTCGCGATCGCGATCGCATTAATATCGGTGTCAATGTCGGTGATGTTTTTGCCACCAATAATCCCTATAACGGCGGCACGCACCTGCCCGATATCACGGTGATTACGCCCGTATTTATGACCTCGACCCAGCCGATATTTTATGTGGCTTCGCGGGGACACCATGCGGATATTGGCGGCATTACCCCAGGTTCGATGCCTTCCCATAGTCAGAGCATCGAACAGGAAGGCATTCTATTTGATAATTTCCATCTAGTACGAGAGGGCAAATTGTGCGAAGCGGAAACCCTTGCTCTCCTAGGATCCAGTCCCTATCCAGCCCGCAATCCTTCCCAAAATCTTGCCGATCTCCAAGCCCAAATTGCCGCCAATGAATGTGGTGCTAAGGAACTGCAACGCGCGGTTAATCATTATGGCGCGGCAACTGTGCTTGCCTATATGGGTTACGTGCGCGACAATGCCGAAGAGTCAATTCGCAAAGCGATCGCGCAACTGGCAACAACATGGGGTCAAGATTCCGAACGCAAATTTGTGTATCCGATGGATGATGGTAGTCAGATCTGTCTCTCCGTCAGACTAAATCCGATAGAACGCACCGCCGAAATCGATTTTACAGGCACTTCATCGCAACTTCCGAATAATTTCAATGCTCCCCTCGCCGTTTGTAAGGCAGTAGTTCTATACGTTTTTCGGACTTTAGTGAATGATGAGATTCCCCTTAATGCAGGTTGCCTCGTACCGTTAAAGATTTTTGTGCCAACAGGTTCGATGCTCAATCCCATTTATCCTGCGGCAGTCGTTGCGGGCAATGTCGAAACTTCGCAAGCGATCGCCAATGCTCTCTATGGAGCTTTAGGTATAATGGCAGCTTCCCAAGGCACGATGAATAACTTTACCTTTGGTAGCGATCGCCATCAATATTACGAAACCATCTGCGGTGGATCGGGGGCAGGGATGGATTTCAATGGTACTGACGCAGTCCAGACCCATATGACCAATTCGCGATTGACCGATCCTGAAATTCTCGAATGGCGGTTTCCCGTGCTTTTAGAAGAGTTCGCCATTCGCCCCCATAGTGGCGGTAAGGGCAAATATGGCGGCGGCAATGGCGTTATACGGAAGATTCAGTTTCTCGAACCGATGACCGCTGCGATTTTATCTAGCAGTCGCGTCATTCCGCCCTTTGGATTGCATGGCGGCACTCCTGCCGCCACTGGAGAGAACTATGTCATTAGGAACAATGGCTCAATCCTTAAATTACCAAGCACCGCTACGGTACAAATGGAAGCTGGTGATACCTTCGCGATCGCCACTCCTGGAGGTGGAGGCTATGGTGAAATGTAAATAAAAGTCCCTACTTAGAGCTAACTTTTATTTTTCAGTCATAATGAAGGCGATTCCTAATTTTTGCCTTGGAGCGATCGCCCATGCCAGTTGAACCCGTGCAATATTTGCGCCTCGATCTGGAAATTTTGGTTCCCTATGCTGTCGTTCTCCAAGGCTTAGATGCTTGGTTTGAGTGGGAACTAATTTCAGAAATAGATTTTAAATGGCGGAATAATCGCAAATTGGGCAACCGCTTGACCGTTGTGGCTGTCCAAAATGAAGCGATTCTCCAAGGGCTAGATCTTTGGCTGGAGTTAGGACTAATTAAAGAAGAGGCTGTAAGGCTAATTGGTTCGACTCGGCTTGTCTGTGAAATTAAAGGCGAAATCAAAGGCGAAATCAAATCGGAATCGTCCCTCCTCGCAAGCACAAGTGCCAAAACTCCCCTGACTAGAGCGAATTTGCCTCCAGCAAATAGGGTGGGTTCGCAAGTTCGTCGATCGCCTACTTCGCCCAGCCCCGTAACTCCGAAAGCAATTCCTGCCAAAAGTCCCGTGCCGAGTAAGGTCGCCCAAACGGTGCAATCGCTATTGTCGGAATTCAGCACGATGTGGCTGCTGTTTTTGGGCGTGTTTATGGTGGTGGTTTCGTCTGGATTGCTGGCGGCGAGTCAGTGGCAGAACTTTTCGGCAGAGACTCAATATTTGTTGCTGTTAAGCTATACATTGGGCTTTTTTGGCGTGAGTTTCTGGACGAGCAAAAACGATCGCTTGCGCCTGACGACTAGAGCCTTGCAATTGGTGACCTTACTCCTCGTCCCAGCTAATTTCTGGGCTATGGATGGTTTGGGAATTTTAAAAAATCCGATGGGCATAGGATTGGGCGCGATCGCAGGTTGCCTACTTTCAGGGATTGCTATCTTTTTATTACAAACATCCTTTGTATTTCGGAATGCTCAAGGCGCAAATCTCAATTCACAGCTTAATAAATCCTCAAAGCAACTTAGTCAACTCTCGATTTTGGCGATTCTCTTACTTAGTTGGTTGCATCTTGGCTGGTTTCTATCGGCATACTATCCATTAATCGCCGTTTATCTAGGCATTGGAGCGATCAGCATTTCTACCTTTCTCAACCGCCGCCGAGGTTTAAATACCGCCGACAGCTCGACATTTCCCCTAGCTTTAATCGCAGGAGCTTACAGCACAGTCTTGCTCGTCAGTCGAGCGCTCTTATTTGGGAATGTTTCTATTTTTAAATTGGGCTTAGCGTTTGGAGTCTGTGGCTGGATTTTGGTACAGATTGCCCGTAAATCCGAGAAATTACGATCGCCCACCACATCTTCCACCCAAGTGACGACAGAATCCTCAGCCATAAATTTTCAGGCTAATCTAGGGAAAATATTGCTGGGTTTAGGTTGGCTGGTATCGGTCTGGGATCGTTATCCTTGGCAGACTTTTGCGATTAGTTTGTTAATTGCTTGGCTACTCTGCGATCGCCTCGGCAAACTCGAGAAACCTCTCGATCTGACCTATTTATTCTTTTGGGGTTTGCAACTTCTGTGGTTAGGGCAACGTTTAATACCTGAAGGATGGCAAGCCAATACAACCCAGCAGTTATTGAGCTTCTTGCAAACGAAATCCGAAATTAATTTATTTGGGATTGTATTGTTTCCCTATCTAATGCTTGCCCTAGTTGTAGCTGCAATTTATCGCGATCGCCAAAAGTATTCCTTAGCAATCAGAAGTGAGGTTCTTGCCCTCGGTTTTGGATTTCTGCTGACTTCCCTTAGCTTTGGCTCCGTCCTAACCCTATTCATGAATTTATCCCTGTCAGCAGTGACGCTGTTAATCATTCAAGCCAAGCGATCGCCTCAGAGCAAAGACTTAGAGAGTTTGGTTTACTTCGCCCATATCATTACCCTTTGTGCGATCGTCGCAGGGCTTTACTTTTTTACCCATACTAGTTCGATCTTTATATGGGCGGGCTTCCTTTTAGGCGCAATGCTGATGGAATGGATCGCCGTTCTCGTCATTGGCAAACTCACTTCTCGCGCTCTATTGGGAGCAACGCATTGGCAAGCGTGGCGAGATAGTTCTTGGCATATTGGGGCAAGTTTAGCAGCTCTCAGTTATATCTTGCTCAGCAATGCCCCATTTACGGGACGGGGTGACAATAGTGCCTTACTGTTTCTCACCAGTTATTGGGGCTTGGGCTGGATGATTGTGCCTTTATCGCTCACTTTTTTAGGTACTTGGCGCGAATTTGCCGATCGCGATTTGGCGATCAGATTGAGCATCGCAGGACTAGCGATCGCCCAGTTTTTAACATGGCAGGGCGACCTACCAAGGCTGATGGGGTTAGGGATTGCCTTTGCTTTAATGTTAGTCAATACTCGTCGTAGCAAATTGTTTCTAACCGCCTTTAATACCGTCGGTTATGGCTTGCTTTTTATTGCTTTTTTGCTCTGGCAATTCAAGTCTGGTGATGGCAAGATCGCCCAATTTACGTTTTGGACTAATGGCATGATTTTCAGTGCCATCCTGCTATACGTTCTCAATCACTGGCTTAAATATCGCCGCGAGCGACAGGTCGCCAATCTCAATTTGTCCTTAAATCAGTCCTATGCGCGAGCCTTTGATGCTTGGGCAGCCATACTTTCCACATCATTACTGATTTTGCAAACCTCCCTTGCCGCCCTTGTATTCGCCTTCCATCAAGATGCCCATCTATTTATCAATCTCTTACCCAGTACAATCTTGGTAACACTGGGGCTAGGCTATCGCCTATGGCAAGAAACAGGAAGCTCTCCCCTTTGGGTGGAATGGGGCATCGCTTGGGGGATCGAGATCCTCACCTCAGGCGCAATCGCCGTTACCAAAGGTTCTGCCTTTGAATTAGCGATCGCCAATATCGTTTTGGGCTTTGCGGCACAATTGCTAGGCGATCTATGGATGCAAAGGAACGGTCAAAAGAACTATCCCCGCAGTTGGGATCTGATTCCTTTAATTTACGGCGTAATGGGATCGCTCCTGAGAATTGGCAGTTTTAGTGGGCTTACGGGTTTATTTTCCCTCAGCACTTCTTTGATCGGCATTGGTATCGGACGTAGAGCATCCCCATCGAATCCCCTATTTAAAACCCTTACCTATCTCTCTATGGTCGTAGCGACCTTCTCGTTCTACGAGCTGCTTTTCTATCAGCTAGTCGCCAATGCTAAGGGTGGTAACCTTGGCGATGGTTTAGTCATTCTCGCCTTACTGGGTTGTGCGATCGCCTATGCCTACAAGATCTTTGCACGATGGCTCGTTCCCTATTTAAAACTCTCAATTCGGGAAATTGGCATTTCCGCCCACTTGCACTGGATGGCAAGCACGATCTTGCTCTCATCGGGCATTGCATTTAATCCATCAATTTCAGGTGGCACGCTTGGTAGTGGGATCGCGATCGCTCTCGCCGCCTATGCGATCGCTCAGGCTAAGGACTTGACAAGCTCCACAGCCGATCGTCAAGAAGATCTTTGGGTCTATGCAGGGATAACCGTTGCGCTCGGAGCGATCGCCTATGCCATCTTCTTCGCCTTCCCCAGTCCTTGGACGATCGAGAATTTAATTCAACCCTACTCGGCTGCGATCGCCTGTATCCTCGCCGCGATCTTATATTTTCTCCCTTGGGAGTCATGGGGCTGGGCTGAAATACCTTGGCACAATTCAGCTTTTGCCTTGCCGTTGATTTTTACATTCATTACTAGTAATACGATCGCCATGCCTTGCTTGCTAGTCGTGGGCTTGTTCTATATTATCTATGCCAAAATTCGAGAACAAATTCGGATTACCTACATTACAGTTCTGTTATGGGATTGGGTAATTTTGCGGAATGCAAGTCCTCACCTCTATGAATTTTCGAGCTTCCAGTTTTTGATTAATGTCTGCGCGATCGGCTTTTCTGGTCTGTACTTCGCCCAAGTGGAACCCAATCTGCGATCGCCTCTCACCAAAACCTTGCGTCATGGGATGCGACTTCTACTTGGAGGCGCGATCGGGCTAGTCGCCTTTTTTTATTCCTTCTCAAATCCTACTATTGCCTTATCAACTTGGGGTTTGAGTTTTGTCTTCATCGTCGCAGGGCTAGCTTTACGCGTCCGCGCTTATCTGTTTATCGGAACGCTTACCTTTATTTTGCTAGTAATTACCCAAGCTGTGATTTTAGTAACCCAATATTCCTTCTTGATGTGGGCGCTAGGAATCGTCGCAGGAATTGGCTTTATTTTGATTGCGGCAAATTTTGAAGTCCGACGCGATCGCATTTTCGCTCTATTTCGCAACGTGGCAATCGAGCTTGAGACTTGGGAATGATATCAATGATTCGCTCGGTAAGATAAAGTTCCATTATTGCCATCCAGTTCGGCAATACAGCCCACGGGCAAGGGAGCATTTTCACCATCGTGACCGAAGGGTAAGTTCATCACGATCGGAATTCCCAGATCGGACAGGCGATCGCGCCATACTTCTTCCATCGTCAAACTCGGAGTAGATACCTCCGCTTGACTAAAACGTCCGATCGCCATTCCCTTAAGTTTGCGTAGAAGCCCCGTCCAACGCCAATGGGTTAACATCCGATCGACGCGATAGGGGGCTTCCGCCACATCCTCGATCGCTAAAATAACATTTTCGAGATCGGGACAGTTTTCCGTATTAATGATATTAGTTGCGAGGGTGAGATTGGCAGGCAAAAGTACGCCCGTTACCTTACCAGTTCTTAAGCCCACTCCCGTCAAGGTAATCGCATCGATCTTTCCTTCTAACCAATCAAATAACTGCTGTTGCGATCGCGCGGGTTCGTTTCCTAAAGTCGTGAGTACGGGAGCGTGTAATCCACCAATACCTTTATGCTTGGCAATTGCCCACAGCAGCGCCGTAATATCGGAGAAACCTATTAACCATTTAGGGCGATCGCTTAATTCTTGCCAAGCTAATTTTTCGAGCAATCGCATCGAGCCATAGCCTCCCCGCGCACAGGCGATCGCCACGCATTCGGGATCGTTCCATGCCTCGACAAATTGCTGACAGCGCTCCTCGTCGGTTCCCGCCAGATATCCCCAAGGTTGACTGAGCCGATCGGGAATCGTTATTTCGTAACCGCGATCGCGCCATACCTTTACCCCTTGCTCAAAACGTTCCCATTCGCGCAATGCCCCACTGGGAGCGATCGCACGGATTTTTTGCGATCGTGAAATAATTGGCGGAAATTCAACTGGCTGCATCTTGATTTTTTACGAACAGAATCCTCACAATTTTAGAATGTATGGCAAGCCTCTTCGCACCCCAGCTAAAACCAAAAAGAGAAATGCGCTGCTTCGCGGCGCATTTCTCTTTTTGGTTTTAGCTGGGGTGCAAGGCAATATAAACTAAAACATAAGCAATCAATTGCTGCATCCTACGTCAATACTGGTATATGAGAAAGCTACTAAAGGGTTTACATAAGTTTCAATCGTCCTATTTTCCTGCCAATCAAGAGATTTTCGAGCAGCTCGCTGACGGACAAAAACCGCGCGTATTATTTATTACCTGCTCGGATTCGCGGATCGTACCGCATCTCATTACCCAGTCAGGGGTCGGCGAGCTATTTGTAATTCGTAATGCGGGGAATTTAGTCCCCCCCTTTGGTGCGGCAAATGGCGGTGAAGGTGCAGCGATCGAATATGCCATTCACGCTCTCGGTATCGAGCAAGTAATTATCTGCGGTCATTCCAATTGCGGCGCGATGAAAGGCTTGCTAAAACTGGAAAAACTCAGAACCGAGATGCCCTTGGTCTATGAATGGTTGCAACATGCGGAATCCACTCGCCGCTTGATTCAAGAAAACTATGCCGAAACTAAGGGGGAAGAACTTTTAGCAATTACGATGGCGGAGAATGTGGTTACCCAGATCGAAAACCTCAAAACCTATCCTGTCATCCGCTCTAAGTTACATCAAAACAAAATGTCAATTTACGGCTGGATCTACGATATCGAAACGGGTGAAGTCTTGGCGTACAATCCAGATACCGATGATTTTGAAGTTCCTCAAACCCTGTTAGCGTCTGCAAGCAACGAACATTTTGTGCATACCGATGCTCCGCCCATTCCCTCCGCCTATCAGAACAATCCCTCTGTCCAACCAAAAAATTCAGGCAATTTACCCTCATGGTTGCCCTTCGAGCAAGCTGATCGCATCTATCGTGGTTCTGCTCGATAAATACGAAAGCAATAAAAATAACACGAAATTAATACCAATTCACTGAGATGTTGAATCACTTCAGTGAATCAAAGACCAAATCCAGTAAGGGTTTTCAAAGCTCAAAATGGCTACGCCATTTTGAGCTTTGGTATTAGCTGAGCTGCTAATTATAAAGCGTTGTATTCTGCTACTTTCTAGTCGGCATTTTTTAAAATTGCTTCTAATAAATTAGGGAATCTAGCATCTAAATCTTCGCGTCGCAAAGAATTGTAATGCTGCGTTCCCATTAGCCGCGTGTGCATGATGCCCATATCACGCAACACTTTAAAATGATGGGACTGCGTAGATTTACTGAGAGTCAAACAGAATTCCCCACAGGTAATCTCTTGATTTGCTGCTAACATTTTGACAATTTGTAGGCGCGTAGGATCGCTAAGCCCGTAAAGTACCCCCGTTAGAGAGATATGTTCGCGATCGGGATGTTGATATTGACGCATTCCAAACTGTTAATTACCAATAAGTGAATAGAAAAGGTATCGCAACCGTTCCCTTAATTATCGCACATTATGATATTTAATTCTATTGTTCGCGTATGACCAAATTATAGCTGCTGCCAGTCTTGCTAGAACAGAATTAAAACCGCAAAATAGTGTTGCCTTGCTCCGCACGGCAACACTATTTTGCGGTTTATGCCCTCGGTAACGCTTTCGCTGCTATAGTTACAGTCACTTGAATTAGGACAAATCAAAACCCAAGAATTAATTGGCGGCGCGAAGCGCCGCCAATTAATTCTTGGGTTTTATGTTCTAGTAAGCTTGGCGACAGCTATATATAGCAGTACTAAATGAGTTGTGGAAAAAAGCCATACTTAAAAATCTTCCCCATCATGGGCTATTGCACAAATTTCTGTTATTCGCATATGATCGAACAATAGAAACATATATCCTCTTAAACTTGGCGTTAATTTATGAGTGTCAATCTTCTATCCACGGTCAAGCTTGGACGTTATACCTTACCAAATCGAATTGTAATGGCTCCTCTCACCCGCAATCGTGCTGCTGCGGGAAATGTTCCAACGACTTTAAATGCCTTGCACTACGAGCAAAGATCGTCAGCAGGTTTATTGATCACAGAAGCCTCGCAAATTTCCCCACAAGGTTTAGGCTATCCCAATACCCCAGGCATTTATTCCTCCGAACAGGTAGAAGGTTGGCGCTTGGTGACCAATGCAGTTCATGAGAAAGGGGGGAAAATATTTTTGCAACTATGGCATGTCGGCAGAATTTCCCATCCAGATCTGCAACCTAATGGAGAGCTACCCGTTGCACCATCAGCGATCGCTCCTGAAGGTGAGGTTGCAACCTATACAGGTATGAAGCCTTACGTCACGCCTCGCGCTCTGGAACTAGAGGAAATCCCTCAGATCGTTGAGCAATATCGCCTTGGAGCCAAAAATGCCCTCGAAGCTGGCTTTGATGGCGTGGAAATCCACAGTGCCAATGGGTACCTTTTAGATCAGTTCTTACAGGACAATACCAATCATCGCACTGACATCTATGGTGGATCTTTAGAGAATCGTGCCCGTCTCCTATTAGAGGTAACAGCAGCCGTAGTGGATGTCTGGGGTAGCGATCGCGTTGGCGTGAGACTCTCCCCTAGCGGCATATTTAATAGCATGTACGATTCCAATCGAGCCGCTATTTTTGGGTATGCTGCCAAGGAACTGAATCGTTTTAATCTTGCCTATCTCCATTTAGTTGCCCCCAGAGTTGAAGGATTCGGATCTGCTGAAGATCAGCCCGATCTAGATGCAGCTTTCTTCCGTCAAATTTATAATGGAACAATTATTACGGCGGGTGGATATAATTTTGAGACTGGTAATGAGGCGATCGCTTCTGGCTCAGCCGACCTCGTTGCCTTTGGTCGTCTTTATATCGCCAATCCCGATCTGGTGGAACGCTTTGCGGCAAATGCACCATTAAACAAACCCGATCGCAATACATTCTATGGTGGAGATGCCAAAGGTTATACTGATTATCCCACCATGTAATTTTCTTGGCGGCATAATTTTCTATTCCCTTTCCTAGCAATCCCCCAGCAATTTTTGATCGAAAAGATTTTTTGAAAATGTTGCTTTGCTACACTTTCAAAAAATCTTTCATAGTAAAGTAAGCTTTGCTTAGGAGATAAAAACCTAAAGATGAGTGGCGGCATTAGTACCGCCACTCATCTTTAGGTTTTTATCTCCTCGCTATCTTTTATACCAATGCACGAAAGTGCTGCCACACTTTTGTGCATTAAAAACTAAACCTAGTAAGGCTTTTGCGGATAGAAATGTTCCGCCCATTTATCTAGCTTTGACTCCGCTCAGCTAACGTTGGCTCAGCAAAGTCGAAGCCATAGGTACTTCTAAGGGTTCTCAAGTTAAGAAATGGCATAGCCATTTCTTAACTTGGTATAGCTATAGCCAAATAAGTTAAGACATAAAACCCAGAAGAGTGTTGCGGCACTTCGCGCCGCAACACTCTTCTGGGTTTTGTTTTTGTCCTAACATAACTGGCTGCTGCTATATTATTTTGCTATAGCTGTCTTCACTTGCGTTAGGACAAAATCAAAATCCCAAA
>NZ_LIRE01000421.1 GCF_001402795.1 Pseudanabaena sp. 'Roaring Creek' | reverse complement strand
TATATAGCTACAGTCACTTGAATTAGGACAAATCAAAACCCAAGAATTAATTGGCGGCGCTTCGCGCCGCCAATTAATTCTTGGGTTTTATATCCTAGTACACTTGGCGACAGCTATAAAT
Organism: Pseudanabaena sp. 'Roaring Creek'; assembly: GCF_001402795.1. Classification (GTDB taxonomy): domain Bacteria; phylum Cyanobacteriota; class Cyanobacteriia; order Pseudanabaenales; family Pseudanabaenaceae; genus Pseudanabaena. Next base: position 7,515 of record NZ_LIRE01000421.1, on the reverse strand, counting down.
TATCGCGACATAGAAAATTTTGGATTGTATGGACTAATTCTCTTAATTTCACAGGCTTGGCAAGATAATCATTTACCCCTGCGGCAAGACAACGATCGCGATCGGGTTGCATGGCTAGAGCAGTCAGGGCAATAATCGGCACCTTAGCTAAGGAAGGAATTTGGCGAATCTGTTTAGTGGCTTCTAATCCATCTATTACAGGCATCTGAATATCCATCAGAATCAGATCGGGCTTAGTCGATTGCGCCATAGCGATCGCCTCTTGACCGTTGGCAGCCAGCGCAATGCGATACCCTTTTGCCATGAGGTAACTGGAAATTGTCATCACATTGGCTTCGTTATCCTCCGCAATCAAGATGAGCGGTGATTTTAATTCAACGATATCTAAATTGAGTCCTGCATTGACAAATATTTGAGCATTCTCTGCGGGATTAAGCGGCATCGCTAAAGGGGAAACGCAAGGTAGCTCGATGGAAAAACAACTGCCCGCACCTAATTCGCTAGTCAACCCAATCTTACCGCCATGGAGCTCCACAATCTTCTTGACGAGGGCAAGTCCCAACCCCGTACCCGTATATTGGCGGTTCAAGGCACTGTCAATTTGGACAAAGGGTTTAAATAGTTTGGGGATATTTTCCTTGGCAATTCCAATCCCCGTATCCGTCACTAAAATCTGAAGATATTCCCGATCGTCACCACTGACTCGTTCTCTCGGCTTAGCAATTTGAATGACCTCTAAGGTAATCTGTCCCCCATTGGGAGTAAATTTGACTGCATTATTGAGGATATTAATCAATACTTGCCGAATCCGCCGTTCGTCAACTAGGAGATCGGGCAGGTTTTGCTGGTACTTAGTAAAGATCTGGAGTTGTTTTTGCGTTGCTTCCTGTTTCACAAAGGATAGGCTGGACTGAAAGAGTTGACTAATCGAGGTTGGGGCACATTCCAGTTCAATTTGCCCAGATTCTATTTTAGAAACATCAAGAATGTCATTGATCAGTTCTAATAGATGCGTTCCACTAGCTTCTATAGTTTGTAATGCTTTTAACTGGCGATCGCTAATCTCACCAAATACTTCTTCCTGTAATCCCTCGGTCATACCCAAAATGGCATTCAGGGGAGTACGTAGTTCGTGACTCATATTGGCAAGAAATTCATCTTTGAGTCGCGTAGCACGAGCCAGTTTCTCATTAGTTTTTTGGAGTTGCGCCTCAGCCTTCTTGCGATCGCTAATATCCCGAATAAAAAAGACTACTTCCTCATTGCCGCAGGGAGCGACGCGAACTTCTTCGTAGCGAAGTTTGCCATTCAGATGAATTTGCTGTTCGTAACTAAATACCGACTGAGTTGTGAGGGCTCTTTGGATGGCTTCATACTTAACATCTGCATGGTCTTTGAGAATATCTATGGGCAATTGGTCGTAAATGCTTTTGCCAATCACCTGCACAGGATCGACAAGGTTTTCCCCTTGAGGTGAAGCCATAAAATCGACATACCTACCTTCACGATCGACGCGAAACACAATGTCAGGCAGCGCCGAAAGCGTAGCACGAGTACGTTCCTCACTACGTTGCAAGGCTTCTTGCATGGCATAGCGATCGCTAATATCCATAATAATGCCAAACAATCTAGTTACCTGACCGACCGCATTCCAGATTGCTTCCGCCCTCATAAAAACATAGCCCGTAGAGCCATCAGCACGAATAATTTGCGCATCAATGGCAAAGGGCTCGCGGTACTTAATGGCGCGTTCGTTCAGCAATTGCAAACGTTCCTGTTCGTGGGAGGCAAAGTATTGACAAAACTGTCCGTAGGTTGGTTCGGCATAATTAGAATCGAGGACAAAGATTTTGAAAAGTTCCTCTGACCAACTCAGCTTTTGGGTTGATAGATCGATTTCCCAACTACCGAGGTGGGCGATCTGCTGTGCTTCCCGCAACCGAGCTTCACTCTTCTGTAAAGCTTCCGTACGCCTTTCTACTCGTTTTTCTAGTTCCCGATTTAAATGCTCTAGGGCTTGGGTCGATCGCTCGCGCTCGATCGCAATTTTGACGATATTCGCAGCGATCGCAATTATTTCTAACTCGCGGGGATGGGGGCTGTGAATGGAATGGTGATATAGGGCAAAGGTGGCAACCACCGAACCATCACTAGCGATGACGGGCAATGACCAACAGGATTGTAAATTATAGGATAGGGCTAGATGCCTATAGTTTTGCCATAGCGGATCGGTATCAATATCCGCGACAATGACTGGCTCTTTGCGAAAAGCCGCCGTACCGCAGGAGCCCACACCTTCAGCGATCGCTAGCCCTTCGAGCGCCTGATTATAAGCATCTGGCAAACTAGGAGCCGCGCCATGCCGCAGTTTACCTTGGCGATCGCACAGTAAAACAGAACATAAACCTCCTTCGATCTGTTCTTCTGTCACCCTTACTAAGGCATCGAGAATATCGCGTAGAGGCTCACCCTTGGCAATACGTTCCAAGATTGAGTTTTGCATCTCTATGCGCAATTCAGCCAGTTTGCGATCGTTGATGTCTAGGTGCGTTCCTGCCATGCGCGAGGGTTTCCCCCGAGCATCCCAATCCACCACCTTGCCTTTGCACAATATCCAAACCCAAGAACCAGATTTGTGCTGCATCCGTAATTCACACTCGTAGCTCTGGATTTTATGACTGAAGTGCTGCTCGATCAGGGAATTGGCTTTCTTAAAATCATCGGGATGGAGATACCTTTGCCAAGTCTCAAAACTAATTGGCTCTATTTCCGTGAGCGTATAGCCAATTATTTCTGCCCATCTGGAGTTAATATTTATTACCCCTGCTGCAATATCCCAATCCCACAATCCAATTCCTGAACCTTCAATGGCAAGTTGTAAGCGTTCTTTGGCTCGATCTAATTCGAGTTTCGTGCATTGACGTTCCCAACGGATCTGGGCTTCCCGAACTTCTCGCCGCACGGCTTCAGCAAGGCGAGCCAACCCATCTTTCATCAAGTAATCATGCGCCCCAGCCTTCATGAGTTCTACAGCCGCAGTCTCACCAATCTTCCCCGAAACCACAATGAAAGGTAGATTTGGATAATTCTGTTTCACGATTGTCAATGCATCGGATGCATCAAACTTGGGCAAATGATAGTCCGAAATAATTGCATCCCAAGGTTGCCGAGCCAGAGCTTCACGTAGTGCTTCCGCCGTTTCCACCCTTTCCAAGGTCACATTAAATCCGCCACGACGCAACTCTCGCAATAGGAGGAGGGAATCATCTTCTGAGTCTTCAATGTTTAAAATTTTTAGGCTATCGGTCATGGTTTGCGCACCTCTGGGTGTATTTCATTAATTACTGCCCAATACAGCCCTAGTTGACGTACAGCCTCAATAAATTTCTCAATTTCTACAGGCTTGCGTACATAGCTATTTGCCCCCAAATTATAGCTATTAATGATGTCGCTTTCTTCACTAGAGGAAGTAAGCACCACAACGGGTAATAAATGCGTGCGTTCATTGGCTCGAATCTGTCGTAAAACTTCCAGTCCATCAATTTTGGGTAGCTTTAAGTCTAGTAAAACTACGCTGGGTAAAGGGTTAGAACTTAGCACCATTGCCAAGGCTTCTTCACCATTACGCGCTACTAGTATTTCATTAGCAATGCTGCCACGCCGTAAAGCTCTAATCGTCAGTCTTTCATCATCGGGATTATCTTCAACTAATATAATGGGACGAAGAGAAGGCATGATTAAATCTCCTGTACTAATGATAGATCGGCTAAGGTAAAGTAGAAAGTTGCCCCTTTTTCTACTGCACCCTCAGCCCAAACCTTTCCACCATGACGATGGATTGCCCGTTGAACCGTCGCTAAGCCAATTCCCGTACCTGCAAATTCATTCGTATTATGTAAACGTTGAAAGACTCCAAATAGCAGATTGGCGTAGTTCATATCAAATCCTGCTCCATCATCACGCACAAAGTAAACTAATCGATCGTCTTCAATATTAGCTATATTAGCTCGATCGCCAAGCGATGCGATTACGCCGAACTCGATCCTAGCGATAGGATGATGGCTAGTAAATTTCCATGCATTTTGGATTAAGTTACTAATTGCGATCCGCATGAGGGCAAGATCGGCAAGAACTATCACTCCATCCGCGATCGCCATTTCAACCTGTCTGTCTGGCTCAAGGGCTTGCAGTTCGTCAAGTTGTTCCTGTACTAACTGGCTCAGATTCACTTGACTATATTGCATCTCCGAGCGAGATACACGGGATAACCGCAGCAGGTCTTCGATTAATGTTCCCATCCTCGCAACATTACGGCGAATTCGATCAAAATAGTCCTTAGCATCATCATCAAATTTATCTCCATAGTCCTCGATGAGGGCTTTGCTAAATCCATCGATCGCCCGCAATGGCGATCGCAAATCATGGGAAACGGAATAGGCAAAAGCCTCTAACTCATGGTTAGAAGCCGCCAATTGAGCCGTAGTTTGCCTGAGCTTAGCTTCCGACTGCTTGCGATCGGTAATATCGTGGGCTGTCCCGATCAATAAAAGCAAATGCCCCACTTCATCGACTATGGGCTCTCCTCTGGATTGGAGATAACCCAGAGAGCCATCAAAGCGATAAAAGCGAATTTCGAGATTGTAGGGCTGTATCTCGCTAATAGCCGACTGCACTAATTGCTGATGAAATTCGCGATCGTCAGGATGGATTAATTGCTGGAGTTCTTCAAAGGTCGGCGTACCAATTTCGGGATCGCGTCCAAAGATTTGAAACATTTCATCCGACCACAGAATCCGTCCGTCATGGGGATCGAATTCCCAACTCCCCAATTTACCGATTCGCTGGGCAGTTTTGAGATGGGTATCACTCTTGCGCAGTTTTTCTTCCGTTTGCTTGCTGATGGTCATGTCGCGATGCGTGCCAATCATGCGTAAAGGCTTACCCTCTGCATCTCGCCTTACCACTTTTCCGTAATTGGCAATCCAACAATATTTCCCTGATTTCGTTCTTACTCGATAGTCAAATTTATAGGGAACCGTAGCATCCTCAAAATGAGCATTGAGACATTGCATTACCCAAGGTTTATCATCGGGATGAATCAACTGTTCCCATACACTCACATCAGCGGCGAGTTCGTTACTCTCAAAGCCGATCATTTCCGCCCATTGGGGACTAAGATAGAGCTCACCTGTCGGGATATTCCAGTCCCACAATCCATCACCCGCCGCTTCTAGGGCGAGATTTAATCGTTCTTCACTAAGTCGCAATGCTTCCTCCGATTTTTTCCGATCGCTAATATCGATATGACAGCCGATCATGCGTAGTGGGCGATCGCCATCCCATTCAATGACCTTCCCCAAGCAAATGACCCATACCGTAGAGCCATTTTTATGACGATAGCGGACTTCATTCCAATAGGGCACTGCGCCATGACTTTCAACATGGCGATCGAAGGCTTCTAAGACCTTGGCTAAATCTTCGGCAAAGATCAAATGTTGCCAAGTTTCAGGAGAATTGGGCAATTCATTATCTTCATAGCCGAACATTTTCTTGAAACCTTCGCTCAGATATTCTTCATTGGTTTGGATATCCCAGTCCCAATAACCTGCCAGAATAATATTAAAAAGGCTTTCCAACAGCTTCAGTTCTTTCCGCACTTGCTCGGCAAGTAGCATCTCCGCTTCAGCTTTTTTGCGATCGCTAATATCCGTATGAGTGCCAATCATTCTGACAGGATTATTCCACTCATCTCTGGCAACGATTTTACCAAGAGAAAGAATCCATTTCCATTCCCCCGTTTTCGTACGTTGGCGAAATTCCACCTCATATTCTGGCAAAATCCCTGCTATATAGTTTTTAAAGATCTCCAGCGTCCGATCGCGATCGTCTGGGTGCAATCTTTCCATCCATTTAGCATTGCTTTCTTGAAAAGTATCGGGGTCATAGCCTAGCATCATGGCATATTCAGCATTGACAATCGCCGAGCCACTCAGTAAATCAAGATCGTAAAGCCCTTGGTTTGCTGCACATAGAGCTAATCGCAATCGATTTTCACTTACCTGTAAATTGTACTCAGACTGAATTCGCTCTTGGATATTCGCGATCGCTTGTCCCATCACCTGTAATAAACGGATCGATTCTTCGTCCCAATGGGTCACATGACTAAAGGAGGCAAAACCGATCAATCCCGTCACCACCGATTTTTGAATCAGCGGAACCGATAGATTCGAGACAAGATGAAACTTTTGCCAATGGGAGCGATCGATCGCTGCCTCGACAGGTACATCGGCAACATTAGGAATATTAACAATTTGGCGTTGTAGGAGCTTGGTATGCGACCAAGGGAATAGGGTGAGGGGAATATTCTTAACCAAGGTCATCTGCTGTGAATATTCTGGTTTTGACCATGCATGGGTGACGCTTACGGTTCCCTCTGGGAGAGAAGAAATAGCATCATCTATGGGTTCAGCGATGTCATATTTGATCAGATAGCTAGTGTCAGAGTTGGTCGCCTTACAGACTAGCTGCAAAGCGCTAACGATTTCCGCGTCAAGGTTATTAGGGCTAACATCAATAAACCGACTACTAATTTCCGCAATTAATTGATTAAAATCTCGCTGTGTTTTGAGAGCTTGTTCTGCGGATTTGAGCTTTTGAATTGCGGCTTGCTGTCTGCTAATAGCAATTTTGCTAATCCCAATCACCTCCTTCTGAGCCGCTTGACGGATCAATAGTTGAGATAGGGACAATTGCCAAAGGCTCTCTTGAGTGAGCAGTCCCAAAGGGCGATCGCCATCGTCTAAAATTGGCAAATTGCGAATGCGATGCTTTTGCAACAAATGCATCACGGTGAGAAAGTCCGTAAATTCAGATTCCTGAATTGCGATCACAGGTGAGGTCATGACTGCCTGCATAGTCAATTGCTCTAGCGATCGCTGCTGAACGCTCAACCTGACAACATCTCGTTCTGTAAAAATACCGATAACCTTTTCCTGCTCAACAACCAGTACACATCTCGATCTTGCCTCTTGGTGGATGTAATCTTCATCAATGTCCTCATTACCATCCGTACGATTGGAACTAAAAGAGATCATTTGCGCGATCGCTTCAATTACTGGCGTTTCAGGGCTTACCGTTAAAATATTACGGATAATCGCCGATCTCAATTCGTTAGGCGTAAAATCCTCTGCGTGGTTAGACATAATGTTATGTAATCCAAAAACAACACGCAAAAAAACAAGAACTAAGTCTGACTTTATTCTTGGTAATGTCAGCCAAGCAAAAAAAACAGGAGATATTTAATTTTATCTTTATATTATATCGATTCCCATTGGCGTGATATGAAATTTGCAAATAGGAATATTAAATACCCTCGATAAAATTCAATACATTATCAATAAATTACCAAGTATAGATAATTCAAATAAAAACTACAGCTTCGACTTCGCTCAGCTAGCTTACACCGAGGGCTGAGCGAAGTCGAAGCCCGTCTACAAGTTATTTAAAACAACTATA
>NZ_LIRE01000420.1 GCF_001402795.1 Pseudanabaena sp. 'Roaring Creek' | reverse complement strand
CTTTTCAATTAATGGGGCTTGTGGCGAATAGTGGTGGGGTCTGCCAAATCTCCCCTTAGTTTTGCGGATCGCTCGGCGGCTATTGGTGCTAAGCAGGTAATACGCTCTTAATTCCATAATTCAAAAATCTATCTAAAGGAATAGGCGAGGCTCAAAATATGGATGTCCATTCATAGAACCCATTGGGTTCCATCTATATCCGTCCATCTAATCCTAGCATTGTACGCTCATGATGGACGCTATATGTAGCGTTTAGTTTTTGTAAAAATCTGTTAGATTCGTTTTGCACATACTAAATACAGTGAGTTTTTCTAATGCCTGATTTAACTTTTGGTAAATTAAATACTGCTCTTGGCGCTACTGCTTTTAGTGTTTCTGGCGCAAACCTGACCATTGACTTGTCTTTGTTGATGGGAGAATCTTCGATTTCACTTACTGATGAGAAGCTCGCAGAATTTATTACAAATTTGCTTGATGTTGCGAGCGCTGCTCAGACTGCCTTTAATGCTGATTCTGCTAATACAACTAAGTTGGCAAGCTATCCTACTCCAGTTTCGGGCGTTCCTTCTTTTGATTCTGCTGCGGGTAAGTATTACGTCGTATCTACCTACAGCTTTGACAGTCGCGCACCCCTGAATAAAGCAGAAACTACTGCTGTTCCTGCCTAGAGTCTTCTCTAGATAGTTTCTAATCAACCCTTTATTCACAGGAAAGAATAACAATGTCATCTAGATTGGTTTATGTGGCGCTAGAAGCGCCTTACGCAGATCACAAATATGGTTTCAGGACAACCATTGAAGCAGGTCGGGGCACAACTTTGGGACATCAAACCCTTGATGCTTCAACGCCTGTAACTGGCTTGATTTTTGGGGCAAATCACCCAAAGCCTAAAAGAGCTTCCAAAACCTTTGCTACTGGTACTACTTCCAGCTTTATTGCTCCTTCAGCGATCGCGGCTGCTGTTGCTGCTGGTTGGGATATTGTCAAGGCGAAATCTAACGGCAGAAAATCAAATTCACGCTTTCAAGTCGCGGTATATGTGACCATCAACGGGGTTAAATATGCTTGGGCTATGAAAAAGACTCAGCTTGCTAAGCTTGGTACTAATTTGAAAGCTTTGGGGATTAAAAAGGTTACAGGGGCTGAGCAAGATTTAGTCTTTGGAGCTTCTTT
>NZ_LIRE01000419.1 GCF_001402795.1 Pseudanabaena sp. 'Roaring Creek' | reverse complement strand
GAATGTAGCTATATAAGCGCATATTCATAAGCGCTTATGAATATGCGCATTTGTAAATATGTGTAACTAAACCTTTGCCTTAGCGATCGCCCAGAAATACAGTTCGCTAGCATAGGCTGTGACGGGCGACACTCCATGTCGCCATTAAAAATTTCTTACCCAATCTTCAAAAACCTCATAAACACGACTATGACCTTTTCCCCCAGTGCCATTGCTTTGCTCGTATACGGAATTATCGCCATCGTGGGTGGCATCATCGGCTTTGCCAAGAGCAAAAGCCAAGCATCGATCATCTCAGGCAGCATTAGTGGTGTGGGACTGTTAATTGCAGGAACAGCCGTCGCCAAAAACTTAGAGTGGGGCAAAATTGCTGGTATGGCGATCGCCGCTCTTTTGGTGATCGTATTTATCGTGCGTCTGATCAAAACAAAAAAATTTATGCCCGCAGGCTTAATGATCCTCGGTGGAGCCGCAACCCTTTGTGCAGCAATACTTCCAAGCTAATCGATCTAGCTTTTCAACTCTAGTGATAACATAAGAAATGTTAAGAAGTGTGATGAAGAAAAGCTTGTAGACAACGCAATGCTTCAAAATGTTTTGGTAATCATTGCTTTGACAAAGAAACCTTCCATGTCAGACAAGCCCCAAACTTTTGTAAGCGTCCTTAGGGCATTACTAAAGCAAAGGAATTTCTGCATGGTACGGCATCACATCAATCGTTTTTATTCACATTTTTGATTGGAGAAAAAATTAAATGAGCGTAGTCACGAAGTCCATCGTGAATGCAGATGCTGAAGCACGTTACCTCAGCCCTGGTGAACTAGATCGCATTAAGGGCTTTGTAAGCTCTGGCGAACGTCGTCTTCGCATTGCCCAAACCTTGACCGAATCCCGCGAGCGCATCGTTAAGCAAGCTGGCGATCAACTATTCCAAAAGCGTCCTGATGTTGTTTCTCCTGGTGGAAATGCCTACGGCGAACAAATGACCGCTACTTGCCTGCGTGACTTGGACTACTACCTCCGCTTGGTAACCTACGGAGTTGTATCTGGTGATGTCACCCCTATCGAAGAAATCGGTCTAGTTGGCGTTAAGGAAATGTACAATTCCTTGGGCACTCCTATTCCTGGTGTTGCTGAAGGCGTACGTGGTTTGAAGAACGCAGCATCCGCTTTGTTGTCTGGTGAAGATGCAGCCGAAGCTGGCTACTACTTTGACTATGTCATCGGTGCAATGCAGTAGATCGGTTCTAGATTTGTTTTAATATTTTTAAAGCACTTCTTTTTAAAGAAATTCGGATTTCTTAATTTCTAAATTCAAAAAAACTAATTGCAAACCTAAAAAATATATTAAAATGGCACAAGACGCAATTACCTCAGTTATTAATTCCGCCGACGTTCAAGGTAAGTACCTTGATGCAGCTTCTCTAGAAAAGCTAAAGGGCTATTTTGCAACTGGCGAACTTCGCGTTCGTGCATCCGCAGCGATCGCCGCTAACTCTGCAACCATCGTTAAAGAAGCAGTTGCTAAGTCTCTCTTGTACTCTGATGTCACCCGTCCCGGTGGCAACATGTACACCACCCGTCGTTATGCCGCATGTATCCGCGACCTCGACTACTACCTCCGCTATGCAACCTACGCAATGCTTGCTGGTGATGCTTCGATTCTTGACGAGCGCGTACTCAATGGCTTGAAAGAAACCTACAACTCCCTCGGAGTACCTGTAGTTTCTACAATTCAAGCTATTCAAGCGATCAAAGAAGTTGCTGCTAGCATCGTTGGTTCTGAAGCTGGTAAGGAATTGGGTGTATATCTCGATTACATCAGCTCTGGCTTGAGCTAATTGCTGATATAGCTTTAGACTTTATTTTTTGCCGAACGTAAAAAATAAAGTACTGTATTTTACAGAGCTGTATTTACAAGGCGGCGATGGTAGGTAGCTAAAGCGCCTATCTCGCCGCCAATGTTTATATCTGTCTAAAAAAATTTCTTTGTAATTCATCTTTAAATAACTGGCTCTGAAGGAGATTGCCGCTATGCGGAGTTTTAAAATCACTGCTTGTGTACCTAGTCAAACTCGCATTCGTACACAACGAGAGTTGCAAAATACCTATTTCACCAAGCTAGTGTCCTATGACAACTGGTTTGCTGAGCAGCAACGCATTATGAAAATGGGTGGCAAGATTATCAAAGTTGAACTAGCTACTGGCAAGCAAGGCACCAATACTGGCTTGCTTTAATTTTCTTTTTTGTCCCAAAACTAAAAAGCCACTGAATTATAAACATTCAGTGGCTTTTTAGTTTTTCAAACCCTTATACCAATTAAAACCAATTCCCAAAATGGCGTTGGCATTTTGGAAATTGGTATAAAACCCAAAATAGCGTTGCCGCGCTCCGCGCGGCAACGCTATTTTGGGTTTTATGTCCTGATACAGTTGACGACAACTATAAAATCGCGATCGCTAAGGCTGCTTATCGCCATCATAAGGAATACTTTTGAATTTTTTGGCAAAAATATTTCTTTGGGTATATCTAAGGAAAATGTTTGTCATGATACAGTTCCCTTAATAACTTTAAAGTATTGTTACGTTATGTTGACATAGTGACCAATATCTACTGTCAAGCAACTTCAATGCATCGGTTAAGGTCATAGTTTAGTGTCATTGATTGATTCGTAAAAGAGGTACATATGAGTGACTTACCTATCGAAAAGCAATTTACCCATATGATGTTTTGCCAACAAATCCAAAACATCGATCTAGATGCAGCGAAGCAACTCCTTACAGAGTTACATATGCTTTATTTGGGTCAACAAGCCGTTATGGTAAAAATTGCGAAGCAAGAGTTTTTAGGGGGAATATAACCTACAAATCACAAATGAGATAAGAATTAGCGCAATGTGCTAATTCTTATCTCATCCTTCGAGGATATTGGTTATCGCTGCGGACAAATTAGAAACAATCTGATTTGGTTTGTACTTTATGATTTGCGTATGATTGCGAATACCACTTAAAACGGCGATCGCAGGTATATTGTAAGTCTGAGCGGCTATAATATCTGCCTCCGTATCGCCGATCATCCATTGCTCCTGTACAGGTGGCAATTGGGTCTGAGCAAGTTTCATTAATTTAGGTTTATCTTGAGTATCAACCGTTTTTACATAGTCGTCATCAAGACAAAAAATGCGATCGCTGTGGAAAAAACGCCTTAAATTATATCGATCCAGTACTGGTTCCAATTCACGACGACGACGCATAGTCATGACCGCCAGCTCGATCCCCGCTGCTTGAACTTTTTCCAAGGCGGGAACTGCATTTTCAAGGAGCCGATCATAGGCGAAATACGGATCTGTATGGACAGTAGCTCGCCGCAGATGGGCAAAGGCGATCGATTGTTTTTCCTCAACAAAGCCCGTGAGACTGGCGATCTCCTTTTCTGGCACTTGAGATCGCTTTAATTCCCAGAATTCCAACTTGGAAAGGATTTTAAGCTTTTGAGTGGGACGAGCTATTTTCTCTGAGCAATATAGATAAACTTGGTAATAGCGATCAGACACATCCATGATTGGCCCGTCAAAATCTGTAAATATGCGTCTTTCCATATTTTAAAAGCTATTGCACCTACACAATAAAAAAAGGAGCGGAGATTGCGATCGGCTTCAGACTAATGAAATATTGGGTTCCGAAACCCAAACCCCATAGGCATTTAAGATCTTATTTATTAAAAGCTGAGACTGAGCAGAAATTGCTTGAGGATAAGTAAGCCACATGCCACCTATTTGACTTCCTAAATAGCTGAATTCTTTGCTATCTTGCCAAAACAGTTCGGCTTTCACATCCTCAATCTGCTCGATATGGGATGCTAGCTCTCGATACATCGCCAGAGCAATATCAGGGTTATAAATAATCTTGCAACGTATAGTCGCTAATTCCCCGCTAGGCACTTTCTAATTCCTGCCCCAAATCCTTTGCATCCAAAACATTAATGACTGGCGGCGTGCCAATAATGCAGCAGTTAACTTCATCAATACAGACTTTTCCCCATTGTAAAGCCCATCTTACCAGTGAGACCCTATTGTCAGTCTTGGTTTTGGTCAATATATTACTAATGTGATTATCTACAGTACGTTTGCTAATCGCTAGCTTTAGCGCGATATCTTGATTAGTTAAACCTGCGGCAACTAATTCAATCACTTGTAGCTCTCGCTCTGACAAGACAATTGATGAATTGGTGATTACAGTTTGATTTGATTCGGCGGGGTTGGTCATGATAACGAGGTTGATTTGCGCCAATATTTCTGAATTATACTCATTCTGGCGGTTAACTAATGAGTATAATTTCTTATTCGGGATTGTGTCAATTAATTAAGTTTACCCTGCAGGGCAACCGCATAAAAAAGGTAATAAAATTTAGGAGAAAATAAACAAATAAAGCCACAATGAATAGCCCTATCGAAGTAAGTTTACTGAGCCACTTTGAGGGAGTAGAAGATCCACGAGATAATCGAGGGAAAGAGCATATCTTGCTAGACATAATCGTGATAGCAA
>NZ_LIRE01000418.1 GCF_001402795.1 Pseudanabaena sp. 'Roaring Creek' | reverse complement strand
TTACTGACTATAGCTATATCATAAACAAGCTTTTTCTAAAACCTGACATCTTCGTAAAGATCGACAAATTCCCCTTCTAAATTGATGCTCGACAATTGGAATTTATCTTGCTCACTTGAGTATGACTTTAATACCCAAAGTCCTTCTTGATTGCGGCAGAAGCATTCAAGACGTTGACGTTTGGCGTTGACTAGAACGTATTCTTCTAGAGTTTCTATTTGTTGATAATCAGCAAATTTATCACCACGGTCAAATGCTTCTGTGGACTTTGATAGAACTTCGATAATTAGTTTAGGATATCTCTTTTGATTTTGTGATTGGGTATCTCTAGGATCGCAAGTCACCATCACATCTGGATAATAAAATCGATTTAATGAATCGATTCTCGCTTTCATATCTGACATATAGACTCGACAACTAGAGCCACGTAAATGGTTGCGGATTAAAAAAGCCATGTTTAAGGCGATCGTAACGTGAGGATCGTTTGCGCCAGCCATTGCATAAATATATCCATCAATATATTCATGTTTAATTTCGCTCTTCTCCTCCATTTCGAGATATTCGTCTGGAGTTATGTAATCAAATTTTGGTGTTGCTATCATGATTTACTTACAATAGTTTGCTGATAAATAATATACTTAGTGTCTCCGAAAGGAGTTTTGGATTCTCCTCATATAACATTTTGAGAATTATAAATACAGTGGTTTGTTGTTTCATTTTCTTTTTGAGAGTAGGAAGGAAAAAGACGGATTCTTTGACTCATCATCGCTGGATTATTATTTTTTAATAAAACTGTAATATTTATAATAACTGATTTCTACAGGATAACTAACATCCTAAAAAAGTTCAGGATCTTCTCCTAACTCTTTTAACCTAGAGGCTAGTCTTTCTGCTCGCTCCGCCAGTTCCTCGATACTAGGATAACGCTGTCCTCGTTCGTCAAACCAGCTTAAAACTTCACGGTTAAAGCGATCGCTTGGCAATACAGCACGACCAATCCCTAAGCCGATTTCTGGCATCCATAGAGGTTCACCAAGCTGTAATTGGTAATCTCCATCAACTAATTTATAAATCTCGAAAGGCAAATGCCCGTCGCGCCGCCAGAATTGAGGATTGTAAATCACATAATACTTAACCCCTAATTGGCGATAAATATCTAATTTTTTCTCGTATTCATCACCATAGCTATGGGATACAACTTCTATGGTCAAAATCGGGGCAGTATATCCTTCTTCCCACATTACATAACTGCTACGCGAACCACTATTTTTACGACGTTCTACTCCTAAACTCAAAAAACCATCGGGAATTACGGGAACTCTCGGACTTACGCCAGTGGTGTGATAGATGCCCATATCCACACCAAAATACCAATCATCGCGATTTTTCCAAATGTATTCCAACAAGAACAATAGCAAATTTGGTACAAAATTCTGGTCTTCGTTATCCACAGGCGTATCGTCAGAATCAGGCAATTCGTCACTGGTGGGCAGATGTTTGAGATCGACTTGTAGCATCCGAATAACCTCAAAAGCCTCTTAGTTATTTATTTGCGCTATCAGATTGCTATTATAGGCGATCTCTAAAGCTGTAAAACCCAAAACCTAGAAGTGCGTGGAGTCCACTACGTAGGCGCTACGCACTTCTAGGTTTTACAGCAATTACCGATCAAACGAACCAGAAGGAAAATCTTGAAAGCGTTGCAAAGCAACGCTTTCAAGATTTTCCTTGGTTTGGGTTTGAGCGTAAAGCGCTGTAAGTTTATTTTTTGAGGTTGATTGATATAAATTGATATAAAATGTATGGAGCATACTGCGGTTTATAAATAAGCGATCGCTATGTCTGCACAGTACCAGATCCACAAAGATACGATTGACCAAGTAAGTCAAAGGGCAGACATTGTAGATATCGTGTCTGAGCGCGTCGTGCTACGCAAAAGTGGGGCAAATTTTCGGGGAGCCTGTCCTTTTCACAACGGTACAAACGCCACAGCCCTCACCGTTAACCCATCGCGGCAAATGTACCACTGCTTTAACTGTGGGGCAGGAGGTGGGGCAGTCAAGTTTTTGATGGAGATCGATAAGCGATCGTTCTCTGACGTAGTTTTAGATTTGGCAAAACGTTACAACGTTCCCATTCAAACTGTCGAGCCCGAAAAAGCTCAAGAAATTCAGCGTCAAATTTCCCATCGCGATCGCCTATACGAAGTAATGGCGTTGACGACGAGTTTTTATCAACACGCACTCTATGCCCATCAGGGACGAGCCGCCTTAGCCTATCTCACCGAAAAGCGGCAAATGAGCCAAGACACCATCCAGAAATTTCAACTAGGTTATGCGCCTGCGGGTTGGGAAACTCTGATGGGATATCTGGTACAGCAAAAGCAGATTCCCATGAAACTCGTGGAAGAAGCGGGTTTAATCGTTCCGCGTAAAACGGGAAATGGATTTTACGATCGCTTTCGCGATCGCTTGATGATTCCCATTCACGATACTCGTGGTCGGGTAATTGCCTTTGGCGGACGCTCTCTCGGTGATGAGGAACCCAAGTATTTAAATTCTCCTGAAACGGAACTCTTTAGCAAGGGTACTGTTTTATTTGCGATGGATAAGGCAAGAGATGAGATTGCCAAATCCGATCGAGCAATTGTCGTCGAGGGATACTTTGACGCGATCGCTTTGCATCAAGCGGGAATCGGACAAGCGATCGCCACGATGGGTGTGGCTCTCAATGCCGACCAGATGAAGCAATTGCTGCGCTATACCGAATCCAAAAATGTAATTTTAAATTTCGATGCTGATAAAGCAGGAATTACGGCAGCAGAAAAGGCGATCGCAGGATTTAAAGAATTAGTTTTTAATGGAACCGTGCAATTACGAGTTTTGACGATTCCCGATGGCAAAGATGCCGATGAATATCTGAAACAACATAGCGCTGGAGCCTATCAAGGCTTACTCGAAAATGCGCCGCTATTTCTCGATTGGCAAATCGACCAAATTCTATCGGGACAGGATCTCAATCAAGCCGATCGCTTCCAAAAGAGCAGTCAAGCGATCGCGCAATTATTAAACAATCTGCCCGTCGATTCCTTCTTTCGTACCCATTACATTCATACTTCTGCCCAAAAATTATCTCAAGGAAATTCTTACCTAGCATTGCGCCTAGAGCAAGATCTGCGCCGCCAATTACGCAATACGAGATGGAATAGCAATAAACCCGCTCCATCACTCTCCCCCACAACCAATGCATTGCATTCTGCGGAAGCCCAACTTTTGCAAATCTATCTCCATTTTCCTCAACATCGCGCCTACCTATACCAAGAGATTGCCGAAGAAGAGAATATTGAATTTACTCAATCGAATCATCGCTATCTTTGGCAAACAATTCTCAATCTTCTCCAAGCCAATAAAACTTCCCTTGCAACGGAGGAACCCTATCCCGATCATCTAGTCCAACAATTACAAATTCTCTGTGCGGAACAAGAAGAGGTTGCTCAACAATTGCAGCATCTGCTTTGGCTCGATGAAAATTCCCGCGTTGCCCTACTCCGCCCTCAGATTGTCGTGAGAACAGCGATCGCGAAAATTCAATACATCATGTGTGAGAAACATGAAAAGGACTGGCTTAGTAAATATCAAAGTACGGATGTGATTGCCAATCCCGATTTTGGCTATGAATGTCAAGCGAAAATTAAAGAAGCCAAACAACGCAAAGCTGAGATTAGCAAACAGATCGGCGTTAATTATCTCGATTTATCTGGTGGTAGCAGTACTAGTGATAAGAATGTTATTGAATTTTAAATTAAATTTTAAATTCAATTATTTTTTAGCGGTAGCCAGTTATGTTAGGACAAGCTCAAAACCCAAAATAGAGTTGCGGCGCGTAGCGCCGCAACTCTATTTTGGGTTTTAGGTCTTAACTACAATCGACACCAAGTTCGCGTAACTTTGCTGCTAGCACTTCCGCTCTTTGGCGTTCTCGTTCGGCTTGTTCGGCACTCCATAGTAACAACTTGCCAGAGTGATCGTACCAACGCAACCAATTCATCGATTGCCCTAATCGTATTCCCGACCAAATTCCGAGAAATAAATCTAGCTCTGGAATCCATACCTGTCCTTGACTATTCGGTTCTTGCAGCACGTACCGACCATTCTGTAAGCATCGTACCTCTATACTCGGCACGGAAGGATCGTAGATAACATAGGTCGGGACTTGCAAAATTCTTTCGTAAAAATAAAGCTTGCCATAGGGAGGGGTTGCCCTTATCGAAAGTTCGCCACCCTCTGTCTCTGATAGAAATTCCATTGCGATCGCCACAGGTTCGCCTTCTAGATTTGGGGTATAACTGCGTCGCGCAAACTCTTCGCTAATGGGATTAACTCTAGGCACATAAAACCAATCAGGAGCTTTGACGATAGTTCGCGAATTTATGGAGGCAACTAAACCAAAGTTAGAACCAATAAGCATTTCTGGTTGGATTAGTCCTGCGGCTCCTAAGGCATCGGTGAGTGCAGCAGCTAAAATTGGTTGTTGAATATTTTCCACGGGATCGTCGGGTAATACGAAGTCTGCGGGTAAAGCTTCCCAAGTAATGTTTGGCTCGATTTTAATGGATGAGACTTGGAGAACCATAAAATTGACCTCAACCGCAAAAGTTGTAGTAATTTGCTTATTACTAATTTGCTGGTAGTCCTAAAAAGCAAAGAATTTATAAGGTAAGGATGGGCGGCACGAAGTGCCGCCCATCCTTACCTATTTAGCACTACTGCTTAGTATAGCGTTTTCTTCCTTGTGGGAAAATGTCCCGCATGAAGCTCGGGACTATTGATAAATCTTAAGCAGCCAACCGATCGCACCGCCAGCGAGTACTAACCAGACCGAATTTAATTTCGGAAATTTGAGCAGAATGGCAAGACTGGCGATCGCAATAACAATTGTCCAGATATCGGTAAGAGTTCCGCGTCCTAATTCCCATGCTACGGCTGCCATCAAGCCAATGGAAGCAGCATTCACTCCATCTAAGAAACCCGCAGTCCAAGGTGATTTGCGTAATTTTGAGACAAAGGGATTTATCAAGGGAACTAACATAAATGCAGGTAAAAAAATACCAATCGTCGCCGCGATCGCTCCCAAATTTCCTGCGATGAGATAACCAATAAAGGTTGCCGTCGTTAAAATTGGTCCAGGCGTAAACTGCCCGATCGCTACAGCATCCAATAACTGCTGTGAAGTCAGCCAATGCAGGCGATCGACAAATTCTTGCTGTACAAAAGCCAATAGGACATACCCACCACCGTAGAGGAAGGAACCAATTTTTAGAAAGCTCCAAAATACAGCTAGCCAAGTTTTCGGGTGGCTTTCGGTAGCGATCGCGCCTAAGGTAAATGTGCCCCAAGCCAAAGGAGAAATCGTAAAGGATAAAAATCGAGACTTTTTGAGAGCTTGGAGATTAGCGACTAAGGTGACAATCAGACCAGCGCTTAGCATGAGAATGATTTCGTTAATAGAAAGTAAATATAAGACCAACACCAAAATCCCCGCGCTCCAAGTTGCAGCACTTTTGAGAGCCGATCGCCCTAGTTTGGTCAAAGCTTGAAGGACGATCGCGATAATTACAGGTTTGATCCCATAAAGTAGCCCACCAGCCGTAGGAATTGATTGGTATTGCCCATAGGCGATCGCCAATCCCCATGTCATCAGCATCGCAGGCAAAATAAAACAGCTTCCCGCGACAAGCATCCCTCGCCATCCAGCCCGTTCCAAACCCACATGAATTACTAACTCGGTAGAATTTGGGCCTGGAATTAAATTGCTAATACTTAGCAAATCTAATAACTTCTCCCGACTGAGCCATTGGCGACGCTGTACCACCTCCAATTCAATCTGGGCAATGTGAGCGGCAGGTCCGCCAAAGGCAGTTACCCCTAATTTGCTAAAAACTAGGGCTATTTCACCTAAGGAATTTTTTTTAGGTAACAGGGGCTTCCGATCGTCTGGTAAATTTTCTGCCTCTAGATCTGTTTTTGTATACTCAGGCATATTTTTTTGAAATTATGTGCGACATACTCATTGCTGTAAGCATTATTTAGAGTTTTTAAACCGCTTAAAACTTGTGAAATAGTTAATCCTGACGAGCATACACAAAGCTTTATACTTTTTGTAGGTATCACAGAATACTAAATAGTTTTTGCCAAATGTTATCGATATGGTAGATTCGCTCAAATCAAAGTCATTACAGCAGTTACAGACCTCAGTAGATTCTGAACTAGGATTATGTCAGTCGGAGCAGATGTTTTATTACTTTGCTTACGGTTCCTGTATGTGTCCTGTAGATTTGAAGCGATCGCTTGGTGAAGCAGCCCATCATTATGTCGTCGGTGTGGCGCGTTTAAGTGGATATAGACTTGGTTTCTATTACCGATCGCCCCATCGCGATTGCGGTTGCTTGGATATTGTGAAAGATCCGAATTCCCATGTAGAAGGGGTTTTATATTGCTTGCCGATGCGCTTGAGCGATCGCTTAGATATCCGTGAGGATGTATCGAAAGGGGGCTATCAGCACGAACTGATTACCGTCACGGTTGATAAAAGGGTTTATACAAACGTGCGTACTTACAGCGTTGTCAATAAGCTATCTCGCGAACTCGCACCCAATGAATGGTACTCCAATGTAGTGCTGCGCGGTGCTTCAACCTGTGGATTGACCGAAAAATACTTCTGGCAACTCTTCTATCACATTTACCGCTTGCAGTCTTATCACCAGCGTCAATATAGCTAAGCAAAGCCTAGAGGAGCGTAACGATCGCGTTGCAGTCGTTCGCTCTCTATTTTTTACCGCCGTCACCAAATGTATTAACGTTAGTTCGGTTTAAGCAAACACTTTCTCAAATCCCGTTTCCAATTATCTAGAACCCAAGTTATTTTTACGTTAGCTTCAGAATTATAGCTACCGCCA
>NZ_LIRE01000037.1 GCF_001402795.1 Pseudanabaena sp. 'Roaring Creek' | reverse complement strand
TTCTTCCCCCTTTTTAAGGGGGATTGAGGGGGATCATTAGCATCTTTATTGAGAAGGATTTCCTAACCTAGAGAGTTATGACCAAAATCATAGATAAGCCTATAAATGACTCTGTAAAATCAAAAAAGAAGAAACCGCTTTTTCTTTCTTGGTTGCAATTGAGGAAAGAGCGAGTGCGTCTGTTAGTAGCGATCGCGGGAATTAGTTTTGCGGATGTGCTGATGTTTTTGCAAATGGGATTTCGCGGTGCATTATTTAGCAGTGCCGTAGAACTCCATCACAGCATCAATGGCGAAATAGTGATTTTGAGTAGTCGCTATCGATCGCTAATTTCCCTCGATCGCTTTACCGATCGTCGCCTTTACCAAGCCGCAGGCGTATCGGGCGTACAGTCCGTGAGTCCGATTTATCTCAACTTCATTCAATGGCGCAATCCTTACAACAAAGAGATCTGGGATATTTACGCCATTGGTATTAATCCCGAACATCAGGTTTTAAATATTAAAGGAGTTGCCGAGAATCGCCAAAAACTGCGCGAACCCGACACCGTTCTTTTTAATTCTGGATCGCGGAATGAATTTGGGGCGATCGCTAAAAACTTTAAAGCAGGCGAAGCCATCGTTACGGAAATTGACGAACGCCAATTTCAAGTGCGTGGACTGTTTCAACTCAGCCCCACCTTTGGCATTAATGCCCATCTCATCACCAGCGATATTAACTTTTTGCGAATGGTGCGATCGCGCCAAGGTGGACTAATCGATATTGGCGTAGTCAAGCTCAAGCCCGATGCCGATGTCAATAAAGTCCTAGCCGAATTGCGATCGCTCCTTCCCAACGATGTCAAAGTCGTGACGAGACAGGATTTCGCCAAAGCCGAAGTAGCCTTTTGGAACGCAAGTACGCCCGTGGGCTATACCTTCGATCTCGGTGTCGTAATCGCCTTTATTGTCGGAGCCGTAATCGTCTATCAAATTCTCTATAGCGATGTCACCGACCATTTACCCGAATATGCCACCCTCAAAGCGATGGGATTCCGCGATCGCTATTTATTGATTGTCGTCTTCCAAGAATCTCTCATTCTCGCCGTACTAGGATTCATTCCCGCCACAGCGATGGCATGGGGCATTTATGAAATTACCTATATCGCCACTCTTTTACCAATGGCAATGGACGCAGGGCGGATTACGTTTGTATTCGTGCTAACCGCCATTATGTGTTCCGTTTCCGCCGCCGTTGCTGTGAGAAAGATTCAAACTGCGGATCCTGCGGATATTTTTTGATTGGTGATTGGTAATTGGTGATTGGTAATTGGTAATTGGTTATTGGTAATTGGTGATTGGTGACTGATATTTCGTAATTCGTAATTGATAATTCGTAATTGATAATTCGTAATTCGTAATTCAAAAACAATGTCTTCGCAATTTGCTATTTCTGTAACGCAACTAAATCACTTCTATGGGCTGGATGCTCTCCGTAAGCAGGTTTTGTTTGATATTAATCTGCAAATCGATCGCGGTGAAATTGTGATTATGACGGGACCATCGGGGTCGGGGAAAACGACTTTGCTGACGCTCATGGGTGGTTTGCGATCGCCGCAAGAGGGTAGTCTGAAGATTTTAGGTCAGGAATTGCTTGATTCTATGCCCGATCAAATGACGCTGATTCGGTGCAATATTGGCTATATTTTCCAAGCCCATAATCTCTTGAACTTCCTCACCGTTTATCAAAATGTGGAAATGGCGCTAGAACTCCATGATGTGACTGTGGAAGAAGCAGATCGACGGATTCGAGAGGTCTTAGATTCGGTAGGTTTGTCTCATCGCTTGGATTACTATCCTAGCGACCTGTCGGGAGGACAAAAGCAAAGAGTGGCGATCGCTCGTGCCTTGGTGGGACAGCCGAAAATAATTCTTGCCGATGAACCAACGGCGGCGCTCGATAAAAAATCGGGGCGCGATGTGGTGGAGATTATGGAGAAATTAGCCAAACAGCAAGGTTGTACGATTCTCCTTGTGACCCATGATAATCGTATTCTCGATCTCGCCGATCGCATTATTTACATGGAGGATGGAGTCTTAATGCATCGGGCGGCATAATTTGCTATCGGGCGATCGCACTATCTTTACCCCAATTTGGCGTAAACTCATAGGAAATTTATCTGAGTCATCTACATATTTTTTATGAGCGCCAATTCTCCCATCGTGAAACCAGAAAGCAAGACAGCCCTGCCCGATGATTGGCTCTACGATCGCTCGGTTTTAGGATGGCTACTCAATCCGACCCTAAGCAAGCAGCTACCATTTCTCTACCAAATTTTTGCTCTGTATTGTAATTTGTATTTCCATCTCACGGGCAAAAACTATCTCAAGGGTGGGAGATCGTTATTTAGATTTTTATCAAATATTTTTTCGCAAACATCTCCCGATCGCTATCTAGAATTAACCCTATCTGGCTATCAAGTTTTTCTCAATCCCACCGATATGCGACTCTTTCAGGTCGTCAACGAGTTAGCCAGCCAAGAAACGGATACGCGAATTTTACCGAAGCTAATTACTGAAGGCGATACCTTCCTCGATGTTGGGGCAAATCATGGCAGTTTTGCGATCGTGGCTAGTAAGTTAGTTGGTGCGACGGGTTTTGTATTAGCTATAGAACCGCAGCCCCGACTAGCTAAAGCCTTAGGAAAATCATTGACCGCAAATGCTCTGGGCAAATTTGAGGTTCATCAGATCGCCGTTGGCAATACGGACGGAGAGATAGAACTACTAGTACCAATTGGTACATCGGGCTCGGCAGGTATTTTCCCAGAACATTCGGCAACCCATCAGCATAATGTGATTAAAGTTCCTCTAAAACGCTTTGATGATTTTGTGAATTGGCAAGGTTTTACAGGCAAAGTTTTGCTAAAACTAGATGTGGAAGGAAGCGAATGTGCTTTTCTGGCTGGAGCTAGCCAAATGATCGCTACCTTAAAGCCTACTTTAATTATTGAAGTTCATCCCACCAGCTTGAAAGCGGCAGGTGCTTCGGGTGACAAGCTCAAGCAATTATTGCAAGATTTAGGCTATAACCGCTATGCCGAAATAAACGATAGCGATCGCCTGTTCCCCCTAGAAGACTTAAACACCAATATTCAACGAAATGTTGTCATGATGATGGCATAGCCCGTAAAAAAAAGAGCGCTATGCGCTCTTTTTTTATCTGTGCAGAATTTGGTGCAAGGCTATTCCATAATCCCTAAAATGGGTCGATGGCTGGGATTGCTTAATTGAGGTGCGATCGCCGCAGATGAATATAAATTAGGATTGGACTGAGCCACGAGGCTGAAGGCTTCGCGGACTTGTTCGGTCACAGCAACCGTTTTCACATCGTAGGTTTGAGTTGCTAGCTTCGGATACATCCCGATCGCCACAATGGGCACAATCAAACAAGCGGCAATGAATACTTCACGGGGCTTGGCATCGCTAACGTATTTCTCAAGGGATAAAGTAGGATTGGTTTCTCCATAGAAAACCTGACGCAAAGTTGAAAGCAGATAGATTGGTGTGATGATTACGCCAACTGCCGCTAAACTGATCGTCACGATTTTAAAGCTAGAGGAATAGACATCACTGGTACTAATGCCGAGAAAAATATTGAGCTCGCTGACAAAGCCGCTCATCCCTGGCAGGGCTAAAGATGCTAAGGCGGAAGCAGTCATCAGGGCAAAGGCTTTGGGCATGATCTTCGCAATGCCGCCCATCTCATCCATCATCAAGGTATGGGTGCGATCGTAGGTTACACCCGCAAGGAAGAATAGAGCCGCAGCAATTAAACCGTGGGAGATCATTTGTAACAATGCACCGCTTACGCCGAGATCGTTAAATGAAGCTAATCCCAAAAGAATAAAGCCCATATGCGAAATCGAAGAATAGGCCAAGCGGCGTTTGAGATTTTGTTGGGCAAAGGCAGCCATTGCACCATACACAATACCCACAGCCCCTAAAATCGCAAGCAAAGGCGCGAAATAAACATGAGCATTGGGCAACATTTCAATATTGAAACGAATTAAGGCATATCCGCCCATTTTTAAGAGGACTCCAGCTAACACCATCGATACTGGAGCCGAAGCTTCCCCATGGGCATCGGGTAACCATGTATGCAAGGGGAAAATTGGTAGTTTCACCCCGAAGGCAATCAAAAAACCTGCATAGGCAAGCAGCTCAAAGGCGATCGGATATTGTTTCATCCCCAACTCTGCCATGTTGAAGGTAATGTTATCCCCGTAAAATGCCATCGCTAAACCAGCGACAAGAATGAAAATCGAACCTAAGGCAGTGTAGAGAATGAACTTAGTGGCAGCATAAAGACGTTTTGACCCACCCCAAATTGAAATCAGTAGATATACAGGAATCAGTTCCAATTCCCACATAAAGAAGAATAGCAATAGATCCTGAGCGGCAAATACCCCAATCTGAGCGCTGTATAAACAGAGCATCAAGAAATAAAACAGGCGAGATTTTTTGGTTACAGACCAACTAGCGAAAATTGCTAAGGTCGTTACTAATCCTGTTAAGACTATTAAGGGCATTGATAGCCCATCAACGGCTAAAGCCCAATTCAGACCTATCTGGGGAATCCATGCGTAGGTTTCAGACATCTGGAAAGCTGCATCATGCAGATTGTATTGACTCCAGAATGCGTAAATCATGAGCGAAAGTTCGATAAATCCTACTGCCATGGCATACGATCGCACATTCTTCGCGTCGCCGTACTTGTCAGGAATGAAAGGGATGGCGAAGGCGGCAATGAGGGGAAACAGAAGGATTGTTGTAAGCCAAGGAAATTCTGCAACAGACATGATGAGGATAATTACTTACTCGTTAAATCCATTGTATGAAGAAATTGTTAACTTGTATTAAGTCTTTTGATATAAAAGTTAATAAATCTTCAAATCATCATAATAGACTCAAAGCTATATCCCAGCTTGTTTTCTAGGTTTTGCAAGGTTATTCATTTATAAATTGTCATTGTATTTGCGAATACCATTAATTTATGACTATCGTTTAGGGATATTTCTGGATATTTCTTAAGAGGTGCAGGCTCGAGTCTTATTCATTTGGGCAGCCTGAGCTTGCAGCTTTCGTGAATTGCTATAGCTGCCGCCAGTTTTGTTAGGACAAAATCAAAACCCCAAAGAGAGTTGCCGCGCTCCG
>NZ_LIRE01000417.1 GCF_001402795.1 Pseudanabaena sp. 'Roaring Creek' | reverse complement strand
GGCTTCTAATCAATAACTAGCGTCAGTTTAAGTTAAGCTGACAAATTTTAAAATCCCCATAGTAAAAGCCTTACTAAGCAAGGCTTTTACTATGGGGATTTGAGAAAGGGTTTGCTACGCAAGCCCTTTCTCAAATCCCGTTTCAAATTATCCCGAACTCACGTTAAATATAAAGCCCAAAAAGCTTTAGCGCATACTGCCCATGCGCTAAAGTTTTTTGGGCTTTGTGGGAAGCCTGTAGCTAAACCGATCCCAATCTAATGCGTGTAGTGCTTCCTGCTCCCTAAAGTTTTTTGGATTTTATCGCTGTTGCTAAGTGTACATAAAACCCAAGAATTAGTTGACGGCGCGGAGCGTCGTCAACTAATTCTTGGGTTTTGATTTGCTCTAAGTAAAGGGACTGTGGCTATATATTTGAGCGCACCTAGCTAATTGCTCATGTCAAGTACATTTGCTACAGACACAAAATCATTTATGATTAGTATAGTTATAGAGGTTATTGCAAGCTAATTTAAAGATTGCTTTTCTAAATTCAGAGAAAAGTATATTTTTGTAATAAGTCCTTCGTTAATGCAGTTGATATAGGTTTATCAGAACTGCATATATTAAGTTACTATAATTTTTATTGTAATCCAAAAAAAAGAAGTGATAAGAAGTTGATTTTAAAATTATAACTTATTAACTTTTAATGCAAATGTTAATGTTTTGAAATCTTTTTGTCCGATTTTAATCTTTAATTGTTTATTCCTTCTCAAAACCTTTAAGTAATGCCTTCAAGTAATGCTTTTAAGTAATTAAATTTTCAAGATTATCATCAATGTTTATATCTTTGATAAAGCTGTTTAATAAAATATCTCTTAGCAAAATATCCTTTAGCCAATATTTCTAATATAAAGCTAATACAAAGTATTATAATTTTGATGCCATGATTATCTGTAACCTATCGATAAAGATTGCAAAAAAGATTGCAAATCCATACAGATAATCATTCAATCGGTTTACTTCTCACTTTAAAGACAGGAAAATTATTAATTTCATGCCTTACGATATTAGACAGCAATCATCTATATACGAAATTCGTGATGAAATTCAAGTTTTACTTGCATATCAACCTCAAGTATTTGAATTTAGTCTGGAAGGTATAGAATGCTTGACCCTTAAAGAAATAGGGGTATTACTGTTTGCGCAAAGACTTGCAAAAGAATACGGAACAAAAATAGAGCTTTCCGATTGCAATCAGGATGTTATTGCATTCTTAAGTACATTAGGTCTTTTAAATAATTTTGTTATTCATTTCTCGGTAGAAAAACTTCAGGAAATAAACTTATTGCCATTTTGGCAGCATAAATAGTAGAGACAAGAGTAAAGGCAAGCATAGGATATCCCCCCAACCTGTAGCGCACGCTGCGCGTGCGCTACAGGTTGGGAGGGGTATTAATTAATTTTACAATCTTGATAAAGCCTTTTAAACTTTTGCTGCTGAATGTTGTGATCGACGATGGGCAAGGGGTAATCGCGTCGCTGGCATTGGTGGGGAGGAATATTGCCACTCAATAATTCTGCTATGGTTAAACCTTGCAATTCGGGCAGCCATCGTAAAATATACTCACCTTCGGGGTCGTATTTCCTTGCTTGGGATGCGGGATTAAAGATTCTTAGAGGTTTAGGATCCATACCACTGGAGGCACTCCATTGCCAACCACCATTATTTGCCGCCAGATCGCCATCTAGTAACTTTTGCATAAAATATCGCTCCCCCAATTGCCAATTAATTATCAAATCTTTAGTCAAAAAGCTAGCGACAATCATCCGACAGCGATTATGCATCCATCCCGTTTGATTGAGTTGACGCATTGCCGCATCAACAATGGGATAACCCGTAAGTCCTGCACACCATGCCTCAAATTTTTCGGGATCATCATCCCACGGAAAGCTCTGCATCTGAGGACGATACGCGCCTGTTGCTAAGGCAGGAAAGTGAAAAAGTACATGCTGATAAAATTCTCGCCATGCTAGTTCCTGTTGCCAGATCGTGATTCCTGCTAGATCTTCGTCACTGCGAACAAGTTGTTGAGCAACGATCGCTTTTTCCCACACTCTTCTAATCCCCACTGTCCCGAAGCGCAAATGGGGACTCAATGTCGATGTCCCTGCATGGGCGGGAAAATCACGTTCCGTTTGATAACGTAAAATTCCATTGCCATCACAAAAGGCTTCTAATAGTGCTAAAGCAGCGGATTCTCCTGATTCTGGTAGGGTGATATCATTGATAAATTTGAGCTCGCGTAGGCTTGGTAAAGGAATTACAGGTAAACTCGCATAACTTGCTAAACCTGTTAATTTTTGCGGTGCATCTAGGGGTTGGGGCTTGGGTTTACTTTGCCAATTGCGCCAAAAGGGAGTGTAGACCTTATAGGGCTCTCCCGCCTGTGTCGCGATCGCCTCGGGAGCGATCAAACCAATATCCACGAAACTTTTTACCTTTACGCCGATTTCTTGCAAAGCCTGAGATGCTTCGCGATCGCGCTTAATCGCCAAGGGTTCGACATCTTGGTTAAAAAAGACATGGCTTGCATTAATTGCTTTCGCTAGTTCACGAATCGATCGCACGGGTTGCCCATACATAAATAGCAATTCGCTGCCCAAACGTCGATAGTTAGCTTGCAACTCGCGCAAACAACCAAGCATAAAGTCAACCTTGCTACCCTCAGTCACGCCATCATCGAGAATATCAGGATCGAAAATGAAGACTCCGATAACTATCCCCCGATCTCCAACTTGTTTAACCGCCTCACTCAAAGCAGGATTGTCATCAATGCGTAAATCGCGCCGATGCCAGACTAAAGCAATCTGTCCCGATAATATTTCACGATTTTTCCCAGAATTACTGGCTATTTGAGGCATAACTATCTACAGTTCTACAGATTTAAAGCACTTCACCATTATTAATCAAAAAATTAATCAAAAAATTAATCAAAAAATTAATCAAAAATTTCCTTGATATCGGAATGCTCGAGTTATAGC
>NZ_LIRE01000416.1 GCF_001402795.1 Pseudanabaena sp. 'Roaring Creek' | reverse complement strand
ACAGCCTTAGAACATGGCGCAAAACTTGCCAGTATTGACAACTTATTTTCTAAATATCCTGAATTAGAAAGTTAT
Organism: Pseudanabaena sp. 'Roaring Creek'; assembly: GCF_001402795.1. Lineage (GTDB taxonomy): Bacteria > Cyanobacteriota > Cyanobacteriia > Pseudanabaenales > Pseudanabaenaceae > Pseudanabaena. The sequence goes on along the minus strand of NZ_LIRE01000416.1, from coordinate 870 downwards.
CTGATGTAAATTAGGGAAATAAGCAGCTAGGCATAATTAAAAACCAAAATCAGAGAGCGTACCGCCCGCTACGCGGGCGGTACGCTCTTCTAGGTCTTAAGTTTACTTATGCCTAGCTACTTAGCAGAAAACTTGAGATCTGCAACTACGGGCAAAAATAAGAGAATGAAACCCATAGGAAATTACGATGACTGCTACAACACTAAGCAAACCCATTCCTTCATCTTCGATCGCTGAGCAAATCAGACCAATAGCAGAAGATCGCGTGATCTTACATAACGTCAGTTGGCATACTTTTGAAAACTTACTTGCCGATGTAGGCGATCGCCGCAATGCTCTATTTCATTACCTAAATGGCACTCTAGAAATTATGTCCCCCCTCTCGCTCCACGAAGGCAGTAATCGATTTATTGATGATTTGATTCGAGCATTTTCTGATGAACTAGAAGTTGATTTGCGAAAGCTGGGATCTTTACTGATGAAGATTCCCGAATTAAAGTTAGGAGCTGAGCCAGACTCTTGTTACTACATCCAAAATGAACCAATAATTCGGGATAAAGAAGTAATTGTTGTCGGGCAAGATCCACCGCCTGACTTGGTTTTAGAAGTGGATATTACCAATCCTAGCGATCGCCGTTTGCCGATATATGCCTTACTCGGTGTGCCTGAAGTCTGGCGCTATGATAGCTATAGTTTAGATTTTCTAGCCTTAGAGAATGGAGAATATAAACCGATTGAAAAAAGCTTAGCTTTTCCTGATTTGCCTGCGGCGATCATCGTGGAATATGTGCAACAACGTTTAACTTTAGGAGAGAGTGCCACCTTAAGAGAATTTCGGAAATGGATAAGGGCTAATGTCTTAGTCACATA
>NZ_LIRE01000415.1 GCF_001402795.1 Pseudanabaena sp. 'Roaring Creek' | reverse complement strand
CTTGCGCTACAGGTTTTGGGGTTTTAATTATGCCCAGCTACTTAATCTAGCTGATTAATTAAGGTGATTAGCAGAGAAATTAAGCCTTCTCTAATTTCTAAAGCTTTTCTATAGTTCCTTGCGAACTATTAGAAAAATCTGCCAAGATGGATGACATATTTCGTTTGCCTTATTAAGGGAAGATTTGCGTGACTGTTGCTGCTTCTGTCTCCTCGCCTGATGTCCAGAGTCAAACTGATTCGGGAATTTATATTACAATTCACGGTCACTTTTATCAGCCTCCTCGTGAAAATCCTTACCTGAACGCCATTGAGCGGCAAGAAAGTGCTGCTCCTTTTCATGACTGGAATGCGCGAATTCACCATGAATGCTACCGTCCCAACGCATTCTCAAGGATTGAGCGTCATGATGGCAAAATCGTTAAGATTGTCAATAACTACGAGTACATGAGTTTCAACATGGGGCCAACGTTGCTCTCATGGATGGAATTTCACGATCGCGATACCTACCAAGCAATTATTGATGCCGATCGCCGCAGTGCCGATCGCCTCAATGGTCATGGCAATGCGATCGCACAGGTGTACAACCACATCATTATGCCCTTGGCAAATTGGCGTGACAAATTGACGCAGATTCGCTGGGGTAAAGAGGATTTTAAATCGCGGTTTGGGCGCGAACCTGAGGGCATGTGGCTGGCGGAGACGGCGGTTGACTATGAAACCTTAGAAGCCTTGGTTTTAGAGGGGATCAAATTTATCGTCCTTGCGCCATCGCAGGCACAGCGCTGCCGACCCATGCCGACGGATGAGAATCCCAATCCCGCATGGCAAGAAGTGGGTGGCGCACAGATCGATCCCAACCGCGCCTATCGTTGCCACCTGCGTCGCCACAATGCCAGCAGCAGCAATGTTTCCGAACTCGGTCAGTTCCATTTACCTGCAAATACTGACGCTTACATTGACATATTTTTCTACGATGGTCCCATTTCCCGCGATATGGGCTTTGGGGATCTCCTTGGTAGTTCTCACAATTTTTCTAAACGACTGAGTCAAGCTGTTCGCAGCGATCGCCGTCCGCATCAAATCGTGTCCGTGGCGACCGATGGCGAAACCTTCGGACATCACAAGCACTTTACCGAAAAAACCCTTTCTTATGCCTTCGTTGAGGAATTTCCCCGTCGGGGCTGGCATGTCACCAATTACGCCCATTATTTAAGCCTGTTTCCCCCGACATGGGAGACCGAGCTAAAATCGGTAACGGCTTGGAGTTGCGCCCACGGAGTCGATCGCTGGCAGGGTGGTTGCACCTGTGGCGGCGAAGGTTCGGGCTATCAGCAACTATGGCGGCGACCATTGCGCGATAGTTTAAATTGGTTGCGCGATCGCCTTGCTGCCGTATATGTGGACATTGGGCGTAAATACTTTAACGATCCTTGGGAAGCTCGCGATCGCTATATCGATGTCCTCAAATATTCCCTACGCGATGACCTGACCGAATCTTCCTTGGTGCTAGAGAAATTTTTCGAGCAGCAATCGGGCAACAAAGTATCCACCTCTGCCCAAAGAGTTGATGCCCTGCGACTATTAGAAATGCAGCGCCACGCCTTGCTGATGTTTACCAGTTGCGGCTGGTTCTTTGAGGAGTTATCGCGCCCTGAGACCGTACAGATCCTCCGCTATGCCGCCAGAGCGATCGAACTTGCCGCCGATGTGGCAGGAGTATTGCTCGAGGAGGAATTTATCCAACGTATGTCTGGTGCGCCTAGCAATCTAGCTGAGTTTAAAGATGGCAAGGGTGTGTACCGCAAACAGGTTGTTACCAATCGCATTACCCTCGCCCAAGTTGCTGCCCAGTATGCCCTCAGTTCAACCTTAGGCAACTACGCGCGATCGCAACAGATCTATTGCTATCAGATCCAGCAGCAGGATTACCAACTCCAACGCATTGGCTCGATGTCCCTAGCGATCGGGCAGATTCAACTGGTTTCTGGCATCACTCAAGAATCTGTAAATTATATTTTTGCTGTGTTGCATCTGGGCGGCGATGACTTTCATTGCTGCATTCAACCCTTTACGGGAAGGCGCGAATATGAGGAAATCAAAGCCACCCTGTTTAAAGTTCTCAAACAAGCGAATACGGCGGCGGTAATTCTCGCCATGGCGAGTAATTTTAGTGGCGAGCAGTTTAATTTGCATCACCTCTTTGCCGAGGAACGTCATCGCATTTTACAAATGCTTGCCGATGAAACCCTGACTCGGCTCGACCAGCTATACGAGCAGGTTTATCGCGATAATTACGGAATTCTTATTTCTTTCCGCCGCGATGATTTGCCTGTACCACCCGAACTACAGGTAGCAGCCGATATTGTTTTAAATAATCGACTCTCTGAGGAACTTAAGCGATTAGAAACGGGAGCATCATTACCGAATGTGGGACTCGATGCCGTGGCGATCGAAGCTATCAATCTGGGCTGCAAGTTTACCCATGTTGAAAATGCAAAGATGATCGAGAAATATATTCTGAAACAGATTCAGGAGCTAGGTCAATTGCCAGATCTGGATGAAAAGTCCCTATTTAGTTATCTCAATCAAATCGAGCAGGCTTTAATTATTAGCGATCGCCTTAATCTCAAACTCAATCTTAACCTCTCGCAAGAGGCCTTTCTCAACTACCTATTCAAACGGATTGCTCCCCAATGCGTTTTGGCTAGACAGATTCTCGATTTGGAATCGGTTGCTAAACAGCCCATTCACATTGAGGTAAATCTCTGCGAAGGTATTTCTAATCTAGAACTGCATCAGTTGATTGATACTGCTGGCAAGTTAGGAATTGCTACGGAAGCTTGGCTTCATGCCTAATTCAGGCAACAGCTAAGTAGCTAGGCATAAGTAAACTTAAAACCCAGAAGAGCATACCGCCCGCGCAGCGGGCGGTATGCTCTCTGGTTTTGGTTTTTAATGATGCCGAACTACTTATAAAACTGAAAAGCGAAGGGCGGCATTTTATGCCGCACTTCGCTTTTCAGTTTTGATTTGTATCGTAATCAATCAATTCATGCAATTCAGTCAATAGATTAATTATCCATTGATTAGCATTGATTAGGATGACTAAGTATCTATTTCCTTACTATTCCAATGAATAAGCAGTTAAGCATAATTAAAGTCCAAAGACAAAAGAGCGTACCACCCGCGTAGCGGGTGGTACGCTCTTCTATTTTGGGGCTTTAACTATACTGCACTAGAGTCAAAAGCTGTAGCGTAGTCTGAGCCTGCGCTACAGCTTTTGGAATTTTATATTTAATTGTATCTAGATACTTATATCTAGTATCTAGATACTTAGAACCCATTTAAGAATTACTTTCTGCGGTCAAAAACTCTAAGAGATCCCCCTCAATCCTCCTTAAAAAGGGGGAAGAATTTAATTCTCCCCCCTTTTTAAGGGGGGCTGGGGGGGATCTATCCAATTCTTAAATGGTTTTTTATATCCCCGATCCTAACTTCAAGATTGATTTAATAAGGAGAACATCATGAGTATTAAAGTTCAAGGCGACACAACTGGCGACACAACTGGCGACACAACTACTGATTCTTTCGATCCTCATATCGTTCCTGCCGAAACTAGAGCGAGGAAAGAGAGAGAAGGTGCGAACTATAAGCATACCCCCCATAATTCCGAAGAGCCTGACAGTCTTCACACCGCTGATGGCTACACAGTTGATACGGAAGGTTTGATTAATAACTACGCGGTTGAGCCCCCAATGTATGTTGATAAACTGGGGGATATGGCTCAGGATCTGCCTGTAATTGAGAAGTTCACGATAGTAGACATTTTCACCACCCATACGGAAGCAGAAAGTGCGGCAAAGGAAATCCACGATGCTGGCATCAGCAGGGACAAAATCTCAGTACTGGGAAAAAATTATCACGATGCCGATCATGGTTATGGATCGCTAAACTGGCAAGATATTGAGACGGATGGCGGATTGCCACAGGTTTTAACTTCTTTGGGAATTGCGGAGACGGAAGCGCGTAAATATGAGACAGCGATCGCCACAGGAAAATTTTTGGTAGTGGTTATTGGTGATGATCGAGATGTAAGCACCACTAAAGAACTTCTGATCCATATTGGACATCGTCTGAGCAAGGAACAGGGCATTTGAGCAAATCAAAATAATTGGCGGCGCACCGCGCCGCCAATTATTTTGATTTGCACTGTAAATTGGGGAGAAAAATGTAACCATCTTGGGGGGTACTATACAATTTCCCTATGGATTTAGATAGCATTCTCAGTAATCGTTACCGTATTAAGCAAGTTCTGGATCGCGAGCAAATTGATGCGATCGCTTTATCGTTGTATCTTGCCGAAAATTTAGAAATGCCGATCGTTCCCAAGCCTCTATGTGCGATCTATTGCTGGCAAGTCTTACAAGAGAATATACAAGAGGATATACAAGAGGATAAATGCGCACCCGAAGCGATCGCTAAAAGGCTCTATGAAATAGGGCAAAACTATACCCTTGCGCCCAAAGTGCAGGCTTTTTTTGATGAGGATGGCTACTACTGTTTGGTACGGGAATATTTAGAGGGCTATGCCTACATTGCCGAATTTCGCACTGAGTATCTAGATATTCGCGATATTCGCGATCAGTCTAATGATGATGATCGTAGTGAAAAGCCTCAAACAGATTCCGAAGTTTCTACGCTGAAAGTGTTAATGATTGCCCAATCTTTAGCGAAATCCCTAACGCGAGTACCGCTCAATCGGCGGCAATTATTGGTCAATGGTAGTGCGGCGATCGCAGGATTTAGTTTGGCGCTCTTTCTAGAAAACCTCAAACCAAAACCCAAGCCGATCGTCACCGTGATATCGGCTCCGATTGTCGAACCTCCCGTCGATCCGATTAAGAGGGGTGACAGAGCATTTCGCGATGATTTCGGGAATGGAATTTATATGGAAATGGTACGCATCCCGTCAGGCAAATTCACCATCGGTTCACCCGCTAGTGAAAAAGACCGCCGCGAGAATGAATCGCCGCCGATCGAAGTTAGGGTTCCTTCCTTTTATATGGCAAAATTTGCGGTGACTCAAGAACAATGGCTAGAGATTATGGGTAGCAATGTCGCTACGTTTCGCGACAATTTACAAGCACCAATGGAAAGTATTTCATGGTTGGAGGCTCAGGAGTTTTGCCGCAGATTGGCGGCAAAAACTCAGCATCTCTATCGCCTACCCAGCGAGTCAGAATGGGAATATGCCTGTCGGGCTGACACAAATACGGCTTACCACTTTGGCGATGATTCCACTCAACTTCCAGATTATGCTTGGTTTGCCGCTAATGCTGATAAGCGATCGCATCCAATCGGACAGAAAGTACCTAATCCTTGGGGGCTATACGAAATGCATGGGGGTGTATGGGAATGGTGTGAAGATACTTGGCACGATACTTGGCACGATAATTTTTATGGCGCACCAGCGGATGGCAAGGCTTGGATAGAAGGCAATGTTGGACGCAGGGTACGCAAGGGGGGATCGTGGAGCAATGAGGCAAAATTATGCCGCTCCGCAAGCCGTGAGTGGCATTGGCAAGGCGATCGCTACAACGACATCGGATTTCGCGTGGTTATTTCCGCAATACAGCATGATTGATTAAAGATAATGATGGCGATTTGCGTTGCCATTATCTGCTGGGCAGAACTAAGTAGTTAGGCGTAATGTAGTTAGGCGTAAGCTGTCGCCAAGTGTACTAGGACATAAACCCCAAGAATTAATTGGCGGCGCTTCGCGCCGCCAATTAATTCTTGGGGTTTGATTTGGAGAACGCTTACTAATGAGCCACGACCAACTGGAGTCAAAAGACTCAAGGGATTGAATTTAGGCGATCGCTTAGTTGATTTTGGCTTAGCGGTCGCAGCGAGGGGTCATCTTGATATTTATTCGGTGTCATCCTTGTCCAAGGTGGATCGTTACAAAAAGTACAAACAAAAAGTACGAATCTATTGGGGTTTTTGTAGCGATCCACTGGCAACGGCTATAATTGCTTGCATAGTGATTTGGTGACTGCGTTGATTGCTATTTATCCAGGTAGTTTCGATCCGATTACCTTTGGGCATCTCGATATTATTAAACGTGGCAGTCATCTCTTCGATCGCGTGATAGTTGCGGTTTTACGAAATCCCAATAAAACGCCTCTATTTACGATGGAGGAAAGAATGTTACAGATTAGCGAAGCAACTCAGTATCTCGATAATGTTGATGTCGATACCTTTACGGGTTTAACCGTGACCTATGCCCATCTCAAACAGGCACAGGTTTTAATTAGAGGCTTACGGGCAGTTTCAGATTTTGAATTGGAATTGCAAATGGCGCATACCAATAAGACCTTGGCAAATGACATCGAGACGGTTTTTCTATCTACTTCCAATGAATATAGTTTTTTGAGTAGTAGTGTAGTGCGGGAAATTGCTCGCTTTGGTGGCGAAATCGGGCATCTGGTAACCCCACAAGTAGCGATCGCCTTAAGACAAAAATTTCAACAATAAGCCGATCGCACTATTGCAGTTTTCATTTTGCCTACGGCAAAATGAAAACTCTAGAACTAAAAGCTGAGTGGCGGCGCGAAGCGCCGCCACTCAGCTTTTAGTTCTAGAGTGAACCTAGAATTGATAGCCGAGGCTGAAATATAAGGACTGCTCCTGCACGTTAGTACCGCGATCGCTGAGGTTGACAAAGGGAATGGCGAAATCCAAACGCAAATTTAAGCGCTCCACTGGCGTGTATAGAAACCCGACACCACCGCCAGCCAAGAAGTTTTGCGCGGGCAGGGTATTGGGATTTTTAGCGTTATTCCATACGCCACCAGCATCTAGAAAGGGGATAATTTGCAGGACTGGCGCACCTTGGTCGTTGCGAACGATGGTATTGCGATTCTCTAACGAAAATCGAATGCCATTATCGCCAGATCGGGCATTTTGACGAAAACCACGCAGGGACTGACCGCCTCCAATAATAAACTGTTGTGAAGGCAGCAAGGGATCGGCAGATAGTTGGGCATCCAATGAGGCGATCAGCAAAGAGTCCGTACCTAAGACTTGCAAGCGTTGCACCTGTCCGAGCCAGCTAAAAAACGAGCCGCTAGGGGTAGTGACATAGGTCGAACCGAATAGCCCTGTACCGAGATTGAACTGCGATCGCAAAGCCCAAGTACCTGAAAGGTCACGCAGGGTATAGTCCTGCCCGAAGCGAACTACGCTGGTTTTGCTAACGCCATTAGCATCGGGACCAGTACCAAAGGGGGTAGCGAGATCGTTAAAGGAAAATGTTTGTCCGTTTTGATAGTCATAGCCCAAGGTCAGCGCAAATTCTTCGATGCTCGATCGCCATAAGGGTTGTCGAAAACTGACATCGTACTGAGCGTTATTACCATTGATGTTAAATACATCAAAAGGAGTTTGGGTGATGCGGAAATTACTAGGCGAATATTGCAGCGTCAGAGTTCCATTCATGGGATTGAGCGGCAAATTATAGGAAAAGCTATATTGATTTGAGCCTCCCGTCGTAGTTCGGTAATAGGCTGCCGAAAGGGTGTCGCCATTGCCCGTGACATTGCGATAGAGTAATCCCGCGCCCAAGCGTTCCGCACCTACAGCGGGGGGAGAGTAGTTATCGAAGCTACCAAATCCGCCAAATTGATTGGATTCTTCTACTTTTACAGAGAGAATACTGCTATCGGGCTGACTCCCTGCTTTCAGGCTTGCCTCGACATTCTTAAAAATTGGGTCTGCCCGCAGCAATCGCAACTGGTCTTCGATTTTGGCGGTATTGGCGGGAATGCCCACGCCTAACTCAAGGCGCGATCGCACATAATCGGGATTGGTATTGTTTAAGCCTTGAATTTCGATCTTTTCAATTCTGCCTTCAATTACGCGAATGGTAACAACTCCATCGACAATTTGATTGGAATCAACTTCGGCGCGAGATGTTGTATAGCCGCGATCAGCATAGAGTTGGGATATCGATCGCGCGGCCTTTTGGATTTCGGCGGCGGATACTTGTTTGCCTTCAAGGGTTGCGGATATTTTGGAGATCTCGCTGCTGAAGTCGGCATTGTCTGATAGGGTGCTGCCGATGATATTAACCTTTTTGATAGCGATCGCCTGCGCGACTAATGGGGGTGATGTGGGCGCTGGCGCGATTTCATTCCCTACTAACTTAGAACTTTTGGGAGTATTAAGAAAATGGATATCTTTTTGTTCTAAAGCCGATGCTTCCATGAGGCATGAGTTGCAACCAATAGCGGCAAGGAGAGAAAAACTCGACAATTTAACAACAAGGGGGGTGAAGGCTTTTGGGCTATTCATTTTGATTTTCTATTTGATCTTCTATTTGATCTTCTAAATTAAGGTGGCAGGTATATCTGTCTGCATTTCAAGGGTTAGATCCCCCTCAATCCCCCTT
>NZ_LIRE01000414.1 GCF_001402795.1 Pseudanabaena sp. 'Roaring Creek' | reverse complement strand
TCCAACAAAAGCGCTGGGTGGTTGAACGTACTTTTGCTTGGTTTTCTCGCTTTCGGCGTTTGACAAGAGAGTACGAACTTTTACCTGAAACTTCTGAGGCTTTTTTCTATGTCGGCATGATTCACATTCTCCTCAAACGCCTCGCTTAACTTCTCAAACACGCTCTTAAGAAATGGCTACGCCATTTCTTAAGTTAAAAACCCTTACTAGGTTTAGTTTTTAATCCACAAAAGTGTTGTCACACTTTCCTTAATTGGTATTACCGACTTTTGTATAATCAGTTAAGCATAATTAAAAAATAAAACCAGAGAGCGTACTGCCCGCTAAGCGGGCAGTACGCTCTTCTAAGTTTTAAGTTTACTTACTTAGCTACTTAGAGTCAATTTGAATAAAAATATGTGATAATTCCAAATTGCAATTCTAAACAATATTACAGCTGGCATAGGGATAATATGGCTATCCAAGGAAAACTGGAACTAACGATTAAGATCAACGAGCTTCCTGTCGATGTAAAAACTGATAAGAACGGTTGGAAATCTTTCAGTTTAGACTGCGATGGACGGATTTTTCATGTGCATGTTAAACCTAAAGTATTCAAGAAATTGGAAGATGCCCAAGCTAACTTTCCCCATTGGGTAGCAGCAATTGGTGGCAAGTTTGGTGAAATGACCGAAAGAGGATTCGTTCTTGCCGAGCCAAGCGTGCAGGTTTTTGAGAAAAAGCCCAAGGAAACCAAACCTCAAGAATCTGAAGCGATCGCAACCTAAGGTTTTCTTACCCCAACTTAAGAAATGGCGTAGCCATTTCTTAAATAAAAAAGAAGATGAGTGGCAGCGCAAAGCGCTGCCACTCATCTTTGGGGTTGCAAACCGTTGCTATAAAGTTAGGCTGAAAACTGTCCGTAGCTAGGTAAGAGCGTAACCTGAAACCAATGTTGAAAAATGACCTGCACTGTCTGTTGCATTTCACTAACACCTAGGGGTTTAAGCATATAACAGTTAGCCCCGTAACGATAACAGGTTTGAATATCTTGGTAACTATTAGAAGTAGTCAGCACAATAATTGGAATTGGCTGCAAATGACTTGATTGCTTAACCCGATAGATGACTTCTCTGCCGTCGGTATTGGGGAGATTGAGATCGAGCAAAATGGCAACGGGCTGGGGGGCTTGCAGTCCTTGGTAATTACCTTGACGGAATAGATAATCAAGGGCATCATCTCCATCCTGAAATCGCACCATATTATAGAGCGATCGCTCTAGCAACTGTAATTTTTGAGTAGCACGCAAAAAACTGTAGAAATCTTCGTCACTGTCTTCGACGATCGCAATTACGGGATGGATGACATCTTCCCAAGGAGAGTTTAATAGCCTTTGCATGGATAATTATAGGGATTCCTGAATTGGTAAGGTAAATAAAAATGTAGTTCCTTGTCCGTAGATAGACTGTACTTGAATCGTGCCTCCATGACGCTCGATAATTTTTTTGACAATGGTCAGCCCTGCACCAGTACCACCCCCATACTTGCTAGCGGGGTGCAGACGCTTAAATATGCGAAATACAGTTTCAAGATGCTTATCACGAATACCAATGCCATTATCGCGAATCAAAATCGTCACAAATTTTGGGGTTGGATTCTGATTTTCATCGCTATGTTCTAGCTTAGGAACGATCTGCCAGTCAATTTCCACCCATTTCTGAGGCTGGTCGTTGTATTTAAATGCATTGGAAATGAGATTGGTAAAGATCTCTTCGAGCAAAATCCGATCTCCTAATACCGTTGGTAGCGATCGGATTCTGCGAATTTCGCAGTTGTGCCATTGAGGATTCATCGCCAATAACTCGCTCACATTATCTAACAGCGGATCGAGAGCGATCGATGACATTTGTAATTCCTGTCTGCCCAGTCGAGAGAACTTTAGCAAAGAATCGATCAATGCCTCCATCCGTTTTGTGAGTCTCACTAGGGTATTGAGCTTGTCAGCACCATCATCTTGCAGGATTGAACCGTAGTCCTCCAATAGAAAAGTTGCATAGTTGTGAATGCCGCGCAAAGGTTCCTTTAAGTCATGGGAAGCAATATAGGCAAAGGCATCAAGTTCGCTATTGCTGCGTTCTAGTTCTAGATTGATATGGGCGAGATCTTCTGCTTGGCGAATCGCAATGTCCACGATCGCCTGTCGAAGTTCGATCGCTCCTGCTATTTCGCAGTCCAACCAAGGCTGCGATCGCCCTGTCACTATTTCTTGCCATGCTTCAAACGATTTACGCGGAAAGATCGTTATCGTCCCATCGGACTCTAGGCGCTTGGGTTTGTCGGGGTTCCCCGCCCAAGTAACCGTTTGTGGGAGTTCAGGACGAAACCACAATACGTAGCGATGCTGAATCTTGGAGATTGCCATAGCTAGTAGTCCCGCAGCAACAGCTTGACAACTATCCGCACTAGGATACAGAGAGGGAAGATTGTCAGTGACAAAAATATCCTGTTTGAACTGTTTGGGCAACCAAGACAATAGCGATTTTAGCCAATCTAGTTGTGGTGTTTGCCCGATCGTGGTGATATCGTCGCCTTCACATACCGCCGCTCCCTTTGCCCCGACTAGATTTAATAGGATCTCAGGTTCCGCAATTAGTTCCTGTGCAAAATTATTAGCTTTGCTCAGTCGTTCTACAAATTGACTTTGAATGTTTTTGAGTTGGAGCTTGTAATCGAGGTTTTCGTTGACTTCTTTATTGGCTAATTCGGTAGACATGAGCTGTCCTAAAAACTCACAAACCGTACGAATTTCGTAAGGAATAAATATTGGAGTGCTATGGTGACAGGCGATTAAACCCCAGAGATTTTGCTTCTGAATTAAAGATATAGTGAGGGATGCTGCTACGCCCATATTTTTGAGATATTCAATGTGAATGGGCGATACCGATCGCAGGCAACAATGGCTCATATCAAGAGGATGCGCCCCTATTTCCTTGATTTGCGAACTAGGGATTAATGGACTGGGACGGTAATCCATATTGGGAATTAATCGTAACCAGTTAAGTTTATAGAGTTCCTTAGCTTGTTTGGGGATATCGGAGTCGGGATAGCGCAGCCCAAGAAATGATTCTCGATCGGGTTGTTTGACTTCGGCAATGATATTACCGTCACCACTCTCATTAAAGCGATAGATCATTACGCGATCGCAGCCTGTGATGTCTTGAATTTCCCGTACGATCAGATCGCACAATTCTCCTAAATTTTGAGCCGCTTGAATTTTAGTAAGGGTTTTCTTAATTTGATGATAAAAATAAAAAAATTCCCGATCAGTACAATCGGCGATCGGTTCTAGTTCGAGGACGATTTCGCCACTGATGGCACGATGCACGATTCCATTAAAATTTCGGATCGTATCTTCCGCAGTAGCAAAGCTAATGACTAAGGGATTAATATGCTCGAAACTGCGGTCTAAGCATTTACTAATGGCTTCAAGGCGATCGCTACTAATGAAATCCGCCAATGGGCGATCGAGGAGATCTTCGGTTGCTATTCCCACAACATCAAAGCTGTTCGCGCTGACCTGAGCGATTTTGAACTCGGCTTCTGTGAGTACCATCAATAATCCATGAGGCTGAATCGATTGCGGTATATGTATGGGTTCGCGATCGCAATTAGTTAAGTCACCGGCTTCTATTTCATTGATGGCATTATAATTAGCAGAATTATAGATATTATTTTGGGTGGGTTGTATCGCAGGTAAACTCATTGGCTGGTGATATCTAAACTGTCTGATTAGGTTTGAAAATTAAGCTTTTAAATATTTTGGGACTTGATTTTGGGATTTTGCACTTTGACGTTTTGCACTTTGACGTTTTGCACTTTGACGTTTTGCACTTTGAAATTTAGATTTTGCCCCCACTCCCCTTTGCTAAATTATAGCTCTTACGGCTCAAAACCCCAAATATGAGTGGCGGCGTGAAGCGCCGCCACTCATATTTGGGGTTTGCTTAGGCTTTTGCGGATAAAAGCGGATAAAAAATATCCCACTCATTTATCTAGCTTCGACTCCGCTCAGCTAACCTTGGCTGAAGTCGGAGCCATAGGTACTTTAATTAATAGCAAGTCCCTTACTACAAATTTTAAAAAATGACCTTTAAACATTGGCTTAACGTAATTGGCATCGGTGAAGATGGTTTGTCAGGACTAAGCACCTCAGCCCGATCGCTAATTGATCGTGCCGAAATTTTGGTAGGGGGCGATCGCCATTTAAAAATGCTGCCAGAATTGCCAGAGGATCGGCGATCGCGCCTTGTTTGGTCAACGCCAATTGAGACAAGCATTCAGCAAATTATTAATTTACGCGGTAAATCCGTATGCGTCTTAGCTAGTGGCGATCCCCTTTGGTTTGGCATTGGGACGACTTTATTAAAAAGAATTCCCATAGAAGAAGTTGCCGTCATCCCATCAACCTCTACTTTTAGCTTGATTTGTGCCCGATTGGGATGGTCATTGCATGAAGTAGAAACCCTGAGCCTCTGCGGTCGTCCTGCCTCACTTTTACAGCCCTATATCTATCCCAACGCTAAACTTCTCATTCTCAGCACAGGCAAGGAAACGCCACCGCTTGTTGCTGAGATTTTATGCGATCGCCATTTCAGCAATAGCAAAATTACTGTTTTAGAACATCTCAACGGAACGAAAGAACGGATTATTTCTACTGTTGCCAATCAATTACGGGATTTTATCGAATTTGCCGATCTAAATGCGATCGCCGTGGAATGCATTCCCCAGACTGAAGCAAGAATTTTATCGCGGATGGTCGGACTTCCCGATGAAGCCTATCTCCATGACGGGCAGTTAACCAAACACGAAGTTCGCGCCATCACTCTATCAGCCCTTGCTCCCAATGCTGGCGAGATGCTGTGGGATGTGGGGGCTGGTTGCGGTTCGATTGGGATTGAATGGATGCGGAGCCATCCCCGCTGTCAGGCGATCGCTATCGAAAAATTGCGTACCCATTTTATTGCGGAAAATGCGATCGCCCTCGGTACACCTCACCTAAAAATTATCGAAGGCAAAGCCCCCGAAATTTTGCAAGGGCTACCGATCCCAGATGCTATCTTTATCGGTGGTGGCGCAACTGTCCCCGATCTGTTAGAGACTTGCTGGGCAAGTTTGCCATCTCAGGGGCGCATTGTGGCTAACGTTGTCACCCTTGAAGGCGAACAGAAATTATTTCAATGGCAGCAACAATATGGCGGGACGCTTACCCAAATTTCAATCGGTCGTGCCGAGGCGATTGGAACGTTTAGGGGCTGGAAGCCAATGAGACCCGTAACGCAGTGGAAAGCCATCAAGCCTTAGCTTTGGAGGCGATCGCCCCCCAAAGCTAAGGCTTGATGGCTATTTTTGATCAAAAGAACCCCAAGAAACTTTTTGAAAGTATTGCAAAGCAATACTTTCAAAAAGTTTCTTGG
>NZ_LIRE01000756.1 GCF_001402795.1 Pseudanabaena sp. 'Roaring Creek' | reverse complement strand
GACTGTAGCTATAATACCAATTCCCAAAATGGCAACGCCATTTTGGGAATTGGTATTAACTATTTATCGGTAAGGTAAACCAAAAACGAGAACCCACATTTGGTTCGCCGATCACCCCAATCGCACCACCATGAGCTTGCACGATCTGGCGGCAAATATACAGCCCTAAACCGAGACTGAGCGATCGCCGATGCAATTTATTCTGGGTTTTACCTTGAGTATAGAGATCGAAAAGATTTTTGCTTTGTTCGCTAGTCATCCCCACCCCATTATCAGCAACCGTACAAAGCATATGAGGGGATAGAACGCTATATTCAATCCCCTCATATATAGAATTCAAAGATATTTCCACGGAAATAGTCAGCTTAAGGCTAGGTGGATTATGTTTAATGGCATTAGCCAGTAAGTTTTGAAAGACCCTACAGGTATGCGATGCATCGACTAAAGCTAAGGGTAAATCCTGCGGAATCTGTAAAATGATCTCAGCATCTTCCTGATCTAACAGTGGTTGCAGATCGGCAACGGCTGCTTGAATAATTGTAGCGATCGCCACTGGCTCTGGGTGAATTGGCATTCCATGCACGTCATTTACATGGGACTCTAGTAATGAATTAATTAGGGCTAACTGGCGATCGCCACTTTGTCGCATTCGCTCTAGGGTAGTTCGGGGCAATGGAATATTTGCTTCGGTAGAATCCGTGGTTTTAGCCAGATTATTCAATACCATTAGCAAGCCTGTGACTGGATTGCGCAGGTCATGGGAAACAGCATGGAGAAAAATTGTTAAAGCATCTTGGGCGCGTTTCCGCTCGGCTATCTCCGCCTGTAGCTCTAGATTTTGGATCTCGATCATTTGCTGTTGCTTCGCGATCGTTAAATGGGTGCGAATCCTTACTAAAACCTCTTCATGTTCAAAGGGCTTAGTCACATAGTCCACAGCCCCCAAAGATAACCCCCGTACTTTATCTACTGTTTCCGAAAGAGCTGTCATAAATATGATCGGAATTTTGGCAGTCTCAGGATTTGTTTTCAGTCGATTGCAAGTCTCAAACCCGTCAATGCCAGGCATCATGACATCTAACAAAATCAGATCGGGCTTAATATAGGCAATCTGTTCGATCGCACTTTCGCCATCAGTTGCGACTAATACCCGCAATCCCACATCCCGCAATAAATTGACCAGTACACTCAAATTTGTGGGATTGTCATCGACAACTAATACGCAACCATCTAGGGTATGACACAAATTGGAGATTTCAAAGGTTTTGTCCGTAGTCTTATTGCTTGGCAGGCGATGGCTCATAAGGGTAATTTGAAACTAAGCTAGATTATGGCAGCTATAAAACTAATTGAGAATAGGGCATATTGGTGATTTGTCAAAACTGGGAACCTTAAATAATTTCTCAATCGCGCAATCTCGTAATGAAATTTTTGTCTAGGACATAAGGGACTTGCTATTAATTAAAGTACCTGTGGCTTCGACTACGCTCAGCCAAAGTTAGCTGAGCGTAGTCGAAGCTAGATAACTTTGGTGGGACATTTTTTATCCGCAAGAGCCTAAGCCCTAAAAGACCAATGGCGGCGTGAAACGCCGCCATTGGTCTTTTAGATCTCGACGCTTCTCTTCTTTTTCTCTTCTGGGGATGATAAGCGACGACAACCACAAAAATAACGCCAAAAATAACGTCATTTCGGGTTAAATTGGCAAATTTTAAAAGCCCAAAAGTAAAAGCCTTGCTATGCAAGGCTTTTACTTTTGGGCTTGGAGAAAGGGTTTGCGTAGCAAACCCTTTCTCCAAGATCGTTGCAAAGTATCCCGAACTCACGTTAAAAATAGGTTTAAAAATAGGTTTAAGATTGTAGTTAGTAAGCCAAATAAATTATTTATGAATATCCGCATTGGTAATGGTTATGACCTGCATCGACTCGTTAGCGATCGCCGTTTGATACTTGGTGGGGTCGAAATTCCCTACGAAAAAGGGTTGTTGGGACATAGCGATGCCGATGTATTGACCCATGCGATCATGGATGCCATGTTGGGAGCGCTTGCCCTTGGGGATATTGGGCATTATTTTCCCCCCTCCGATCCGCAATGGGCGGGAGCCGATAGCATTATGTTATTACAGCAGGTACAGGGACTGATTGGGGCGCAGGGCTGGCGGGTGAATAACTTAGATGCCATGGTGATCGCAGAAGCCCCAAAGCTCAAACCCCATATTAAGGCGATGCGCGATCGCCTATCCCAAGCCATGAATTTATCGATTGACTGCGTTAGCGTCAAGGCAACCACCAATGAGGGCATGGATGCGATCGGTCAAAAAGAGGCGATCGCCGTTCATGCGGTAGTTTTACTGGTGCAATAGAGAGTTGCCGCTTCACGGTTCAACTCTCTATTGCACTTTGGCTTTGTCCTAACGACTATAGCTATACTTAATAATTAAATCCCGAAGGATTAATACCAATTCCCAAAATGGCGTTGCCATTTTGAGAATCTCAAAACCTTACTGGGTTTGGTGTTTAATTCACAAAAGTGTTGTCACACTTTCGTGAATTGGTATAAGAAATATCTGAATTAAAGAGTTTAAGAAATAGAGGGCAAGAGCGATCGTGAGAAGAAGTCAAAAACAAACCAAAGTTAAACCATGGAAAGCAGTTCTAGTACTACTATTAATCAGTATATGCTCGCTGTTACTTTGGGGTTGTGCGATCGAACCAGAAGCGCTCAAAAATCGGTTGGTAGTTCCCCTTGATAGTGATATCAAAACCTTTAATCCCGTTTTGTACAATGATGCCTATAGTGCGATCGCCATTAGCTACACCCTCACTGGACTAATCTCTGAGAACCAAATCACTTCAGAAGTCGAACCAGAACTAGCCGAAAAATGGGAATTTCAACAGGATGGTAAGCAACTTATCTTTACTCTGCGCCCGAATCTGAAATGGTCAGATGGTGAGCCTTTAACCGTTGATGATGTTCTATTTACCTATCAAGATATTCTCTTTAATGAAAAGATTCCCTCTGGCAGCAGAGATGTATTGCGCGTGGGGCAATCGGGAACCTTACCCAAATTGGAAAAACTTGACGATCGCCGAGTTTCCTTTGTGCTGAGTGAATCCTTCGCCCCTGCCCTACGCACCATTGGCGGGATTGGCATTTTACCCAAACATATATTTGCGCCCACCCTCATTGAAAATCCGAATAGTAAAAAATTAAAGTTCTTAGAAACATGGACTCTCAATACGCCCGTCAATCAACTGGTGGGCAGTGGTGCTTATATTATCCAAGAATATCGTCCTTCCGAACGCATCATCTACAAACCCAATCCTTATTATTGGAAAAAGGGAGTTCCCAATATCGAAAAGTTGGTAATGCAGATTGTGGAATCTCCCGATACGGCGCTGCTCAGGTTTCGTTCGCGGGAGTTAGATATGTATCGCTTACGGGGGGAAGATTTCCAATTGCTCAAACGTTTTGAAAAACGCGATAACTACAAAATCTACAATGCTGGTCCCGCGACAGGGCAAGCATTTATCATGTTCAACTTGAATAAAGGAAAAAATCCGAAAACCAACGAGCCTTTTGTCGATCCCATTAAATCTAAGTGGTTCAATGATGTGAACTTTCGGCGGGCTGTCGCCTATGCCCTCAACCGTGAAGCCATGATTACCAACCTATCACGCGGGCTAGCTCAAACCCAAAATTCACCGATATCTATTCCTAGTCCCTATTTTTTGCCGCCCGAAAAAGGGCTTAAGGTTTACGATTATCAGCCCGAAAAATCTAAGGAAATTCTCTTACAGGCTGGATATAAATACAGCAATGATGGCAAGAGCAATGATGGCAATTCCGCACCGCAATTGCTAGATCCTCAAAATAATCCCGTTCGATTTACGCTGATGGCTCCTGCGGGCGGTCGCGTATTATTAGGAGCACAAATTAAAAGCGATCTAGAAAAGATCGGCATGAAAATTGATTTTAATCCCGTTGACTTTCGGATTATTACCGATAAATTGGATAACTCGAAACAATGGGATGCCACTCTACTGGGCTTTACAGGGGGCGCGGAACCGAATAGTGCGATTAATCTTTGGGCAACCGATGGGGATTCGCATATGTTTAACAAAGGTCCTGTAGGTGATGAGAAGCCTTTTGAGGGAAGAGAAGTGGCGGATTGGGAAAAGAAAATTCATAGTCTCATGATTCAAGGCGCACAGGAACTTGATGAGGTTAAACGGAAAGCAATCTATGCTGAATATCAGCAATTAGTACAAGAACAGCTACCCTTAATCCATTTAACGGTTCCACTTTATCTAGTTGCGGTACGCGATCGCGTTGAGAACGTTCAACCATCCTCACTGGCGGGAAGCACAGGCGTATCGGGGGCGTTATGGAATGTGGAGCAGTTAAAACTGAAATCATGAGCTATAGCTGTTGCCAAATGTATTAGGACATAAGCCCCAAGAATTGAGTGGCGGCGCGAAGCGCCGCCACTCAATTCTTGGGGCTTGATTTGTCCTCATTCAAGTGACTGTAGCTATAAACCAGAGAGTGTACCGCCTGCGCAGCGGGCGGTACACTCTCCCTATATAGTTGCAGAGCGAAGCGCTGTAACTATCTCTAGCCTTGGATGGTGGTAAAGTCTGATTCGTCCCCAAAATCCCTGATATTCGATACGGAATAATTGGGGATAGATATGCTGTGCTTTAGATTATGCAAAACTTCCTGTGCTTCGGGAGAATTAATCTGTGCTAAGGCTCTCAAAATCGCACTGCGAACCGAGCGATCGCGATCCTTAAGGGCTTGAGAAAGATAGAACACGGCATCATGGGAACCAATTTCCCCTAGGGCAAGCGCCGCATCACAACGCACATAGGCATATTCATCATCACGGAGCACTTGGGCAAGAAGGGGCACAACTTCCTCCATCCCAATTTGTCCTAAGGTACGGGCGGCTACGCTGCGGGTATGGCTAGCATGATTATTGAGCATTCTTGCTACGGGAGCGATCGCGGGGACACCGATATTTTTGAGAGCCTGTACTGCTTGCGATTGAACGCTAATATCATTGTCCGTCAGCAAACTGGCTAGGGAATTGGCGGATAATGGCGATTTGATCTGTCCGAGTGCCCAAGCTGCCTCAAAACGAACCGATTTACTACCATGCTCCAGTGCGGTAATGAGGGTAGTGACGGCGAGGGGCGAACTAATTTGTCCGAGGGAATGGGCGGCATGGACTTTAACCATATCATCACTATGTTTTAAAGCCTCCACTAGGGGGGATACCGCAGGTAAACTAGCGCGACCGAGCGCCTTTGCTACGGCGGCTTGAACTTGAATGGAGGGGTGACGCAACAACTGGATCAAGGCACTAATCGCCTCGTTACTACCAATCCAACTCAGGGCTGCGGCAGCTTGCCAATGTATTTGCCGATGGGGATTTTTGGTGGCGGCGATTAGGGGCGCGATCGCCTGTGGCGATCGCAAATATCCTAGGGCGATCGCTGCTTTTTTAGAAATAGCAACCTCATCGCTATCAAGACGCTCTAGTAGGGCAGGCAGTACATTATCCCGACAACGAATCAGCTTTTGCAATGCCATCGAAAATTGATCGGAACGCGCGGCCGCATCAAACTCAGCCAAAATCGCTGATTCTCCCCCCAGCTCAGGCGCAGACATGACATATCGATCTTCAGGCAATGCATACCCTGGAGACACAGGAATCCGATAATCTTCCAGCTTCGGCGGGTTAATTTTAGAAGCATTGGGGATTTTTGGGGCGGGTAATTGCGGATCTTGTGCGGTCATAGCGGCTGTCCTATTAAGCATCCTATTGAACATTAGTGCATGATTAGTACATGGTTTAGTCCCGTTACCCATTGCAGCAAAACTAAGTTTAACCGCATTAACATTACATTTTACGAGAAGAGTTCCCAAAAATTCTAAACTCTAGGGGGATTTGCCCATTAATATGTTCTTAAATTATGGATAGGATCTATGCTGCACTTAGATTTGAGCCACAATATGTAGTTTTAGGAGCTTGTGAAAGTAGTAAATAGGGGAGCCGTTAAAACACCTATAATTAATGAGCTTAAAATTAGCCTATTAAGTTAAGTGGGCTTAGTTAAATATAAAACCCTAAAACCTGCGGCGCACGCGCAGCGTGCGCCGCAGGTTTTAGATCTGGGACTAGGAATCTGCGCAACTATGAACCAAATTCTCAGCGCCTTTACTTTGTTTTTGAGTCTCCTTGTTGAGGCCATGCCATTTTTGTTGATGGGGGTTTTGTTATCTGGAGCTTTATTAATATTTGTCGATGAGCGCAAACTAATTGCAATTCTGCCCAAAAATCCATTTTTAGGTGCATTAGCGGGTAGCGCCTTAGGATTTATGTTTCCTGTATGCGAATGCGGCAATGTGCCTGTGGCACGGCGGCTGATTTCTCAGGGCGCACCGATCTCCGTTGCGGTCAGCTTTTTGTTAGCGGCTCCCACGATCAATCCCGTGGTGATTTGGTCGACTTGGACGGCTTTTCGCGATCAGCCTGAAATTGCGGTGCTTCGCATCGTGCTATCTTTTGCGATCGCCACAATTGTTTCGATGGTATTTAGTACTCAAAAAGATCTGCGGGCAATCCTACAACCCAATATTGCGATCGCGCTGCCATCTCCGAAAGTGAAGGTGGGAGCTGTGCCTGTGGGAACATTTTTCTTAGGGGAAGACCGCAGTCAGTCCCTAGATTTGGCGAGTTATGTTGCTGCTAGTAATCAAGTCGTAACCAAATCTTTGCCCGATCGCCTAAATCTCCTTTTAGATAATACTCTTGCCGAAATGCGGGAGTTAGGAGCTATCCTCATCATGGGCAGCGCGATCGCCGCGATCATTCAGGTCTGGGTTCCTCGCGATATTATCCTCAATTTGGGACAGGGACCTGTAAGCTCGATTGTGGCGATGATGATTTTGGCGGCGATCGTTTCGATCTGTTCGACGGTAGACTCGTTTTTTGCGCTGTCCTTTGCCTCCACCTTTACGGGTGGGTCGCTGTTATCATTTCTCGTTTTTGGCCCCACGATCGATCTCAAAGCGATCGGTTTAATTCTCACGATTTTCAAAAAACGAGCCGTGATCTATATGTTTTTACTCACTGCCCAACTTACATTTTTAAGCTGTTTGTTTATCAATTTTCAGATTGGTTAAATAGCTGATTACCCCTCCCTTTTTACTACCTTTTTACTGTGATTGTCCCTTGAGAATGGCAATGCGAAACAATGCGAAATTTTGGTGTCTCTGGAAAATATAGCTTGGGCTTTATGTCCTAATATGAGCGGCATATAAAACCCCAAAGATGAGTGGCGGCGTTTCACGCCGCCACTCATCTTTGGGGCGGCAGCTATATATCAGGAGAAGTGGGGATGGAGGATCGTTTTCGGGTATCAGCTAATATGTAAGATGGGCAATCCTAATTGCCTGTGCTACCAAGTTACGAAATCACTATTAAATCAATTATTAAATCAAAGGTTGTCTGTGTCCGTGAGTGAATCTGTACTCGAATCTATTTCCGCTGCATCTATCTCCAGTGAAGCTTTAGCAAATCTTGATTTAGCTGATTTTTCTCTAGACTTGCCCGATCCCAATGATGAAGGTTTAGCGGAAGGGCAATTTTTAGCAGAGGTCGATCTAGCTTGGCAAGTATGCGATCGCTTTGACCTACAGACGGATATCTGGCGAGGGCGGATTTTGCGGACGGTACGCGATCGCGAAAAAGCTAATGGGGAAGGACGCGGTACGGGTTTCCTCAAATGGCTCCAAGAGCGAGAAATCAGTAAATCTCAGGCCTACTCTTGGATGCAGCTTGCTAACAGTGCTGATACCTTGATGGCTAATGGTCAGTTAGATGCCGATGATATCCGACAATTTAGTAAGAGAGCATTTTTAGAAACCGCTCAAGCCGATCCCGAAGTGCAACAGCTAATTGTCGATGCCGCCAGAAATGGCGAAAAGATTACCCGTCGCGAAGTGCGGCAACTTTCTGATGAATGGACTGCCATGAGTTCTGAGCATCTGCCTGACGAACTCAAAGAGAAGGTCGCCGCCCATACCATTCCTACGCGCTACGTCGCCCCCCTAGTCCGTGAAATTGATAAGCTGCCTGAAGCCTATCAAACCCCGATCAAACAAGCGATCGCCGATGGTTCCGATCTCGATAACATTAGGCTTGTTACTGCTGACGCGCAGAGGTTAACTAAGTATTTATCCAATACCAATCAAGTACAAGCGATCGCCAACCGCTCTGTCAATATCGATCTTGCCCTTGAAGAAGCCCTAAGACTCGGATGCCTCAAACTTGCCTCCGATCTGGTCAGCCAAGCCTCACAACTCGAACAGTCGATCGCCAAACTCTACGGCACATGGAAACGAGTTGCGACTGCTGCCGATCAGTTGTATGTTGAAGCTGGAGCAAGCACTCCCAACCTGATCGATTTACTTAATTCTCTCGATTCCCTCGCCAGTCAAAATATCACCGTACAGATTGGCAACGATCGTTCGGGGCGCACGATTCGCTTGCAAATTACGGAAGAAGATCAATAGATTTGATGCAAGATTTTATGCGCATAAGTAACTGGGTGCAATTAAATATAAAATCCTTCTCTCCCCCCCAAAAGAGGCACAAGAAAAAACAGTTATGTCAAACAGTGATTCTTTACAACAAGCGTTGAAGCAGTATTTTGGTTATGAGTCATTTCGGGCTGGTCAGCGCGAGATTATCGAAGCCCATCTTGCGGGACGTGACACTTTGGCGATTATGCCCACAGGCGGAGGGAAATCCATTTGCTTTCAATTGCCCGCCTTGCTCAAAACTGGCGTAACCATTGTGGTATCGCCTTTGATCGCCTTGATGCAAGATCAAGTTACGGCGCTTAAAGAGAATGGCATCGGGGCAACTTTTTTAAATAGTACTTTATCGGGAAGAGAAACCAATCAGCGATCGCAAGCAATTTTAAATGGAGCGATAAAATTAATCTATGTTGCGCCCGAACGCCTATTTGCCGAGCAGTTTATCGAATTTCTGAATATTGTTAAAAACAAAATTGGCATTGCTGGATTTGCGATCGATGAAGCCCATTGCGTATCGGAATGGGGGCATGATTTTCGTCCTGAATATCGACAACTTAGTCGTCTGCGTCAATTCTATCCCGATGTACCCGTTATTGGCTTGACGGCTACAGCGACCGAGCGAGTTAGGGAAGATATCATTCAACAATTGGATTTACAAAAGCCCTACGTCCATGTTGCCAGTTTCAATCGCAATAATCTCTATTATGAAGTCGTTCCCAAGCAAGGAACCGAACAATCCTACATTAATCTCTTGCAGCAAATTAAAAAAACGCAAGGCTCGGGAATTGTCTATTGCCTAAGCCGCAAGCGTGTCAATGAAATTGCGGAACGATTGCGGGAGGATGGCATCGAAGCTATTCCCTACCATGCGGGTTTGAGTGCAAAGGATCGGGAAGAAAATCAGACGCGATGGATTCGTGATGACGTACAGGTGATGGTTGCCACGATCGCTTTCGGTATGGGTATCAACAAGCCCGATGTACGGTTTGTAATTCATTACGATCTGCCTAAAAATATTGAAGGCTATTATCAAGAATCGGGTAGAGCGGGACGGGATGGAGAAGACTCGCATTGCACTCTATTTCTGGGCTATCAGGATTTAGAAACGATCAAGTATCTCATTGCACAAAAAGTCGATCCGCATACCAATGAGCCATTGGAAGCAGAACAAAGAATTGCCCAGCAGCAATTGCGTCAAGTAGTTGACTATGCGGAAGGTTTAGCCTGTCGTCGTACAATTCTTTTACGCTATTTTGGCGAACATTTTCAAGGTGATTGCGCCAATTGTGATAACTGCCTTACTCCAAAGCCCATGGAAGATTGGACAGTAGAGGCACAAAAATTCTTATCCTGTGTGGCGAGAGTAAAAGAGCGATTTGGCGCAGGGCAGATTATTGATATTTTGCGAGGTTCTCTTAATAAAAAGATTTTGCAGCATGGGCATGAAAACCTATCTACTCACGGCATTGGCAAAGATCGCAGTCTGGATGAATGGCGACAACTTTCGCGATCGCTAATTCATCAAGGCTACTTAACGCCAACTACCGATGGTTATGCCATTCTTAAACTTAACGATCGCAGTTGGGAAGTAATGCGCGGTCAGCGTAACGTGCTATTACCCATAGAACGCGACGCGGAACCTGCAAGGGTTGCGGAACGCGAAGGTGCGAGCGAAAGACCTGTTGATGTGGAAATTCTCTTTGAGAGATTGCGCCTACTCCGTAAAAATCTAGCGGATGAGCAGGAAGTGCCGCCCTATGTGATTTTTAGCAATGCCACGCTCAACCAAATGGCAGAGCAGCAACCCACAAGCCGCAAAGAATTTGCGAAATTATCGGGCGTGGGCGCAAAAAAATTAGAGCAATATGCCGATAATTTTATCGCGATTATTCTCGAACATCATCTCCAATACCCACCTCCAGAACCTGAAGAATCAACAAATTCTAGGGTAAAGCAAGAAGCCGTCACACCTAAATCGAAACTATCGAAGGCAAGTACGCAGCGTGAAACCTTGGCAATGTATGAGAATGGTCTAGATATCGATGAGATTGCTCGCGATCGCGGATTAAAACCTGCGACAGTCTGGACACATCTGGTGCAACTAATTGAGGCGGGCTATGCGATTAATTGCGATCGCCTTGTCACTCCCGAACGCCAGAATGTAATTTATGAAGCTCTAGAAGCGATCGGTGGGGATTCTCTTCGCAATCTTTTCGATCATCTGCGGGAAGAATATACCTACGATGAAATCAAGATCGTTCGCGCCCTCTGGCAAAACGAGAAAGAACCTTTATAGTTATAGGAATTTGCATTTTGCCTGTGGCAAAATGCAAATTCCTATGATTGTTTTTGGATTGATTTTTTCAACTGATGGCACATTCACTATAAGTAATGGAAAACCTGCAAGAGCGATTAGTTCAATACCTCGAAAAAGTCGTCATCGAGCGCAATCCCTACTATGCGTCGGCTGGGCATTTATTTGTCCGTGAATATATCCGATCGCATTTGGCTAAGTTCGGTGAAGTGATTACCCATGAGTTTGATGTAAATGGGAATAAGCATCAAAACTTGATTTTAGAAATTATGGCTAAGGATGGCAAACAGCGATCGCCAATAATTATTGGCGCACATTATGACTCCGTTGCAGGTTGTGTGGGTGCAGATGATAACGGCTCTGGCGTGGCAGTACTTTTAGAATTTGCCGAACACTTATCCACTCATCCTGTCAAATATCCGATTCGACTAGTTGCTTTTGATATGGAAGAGTACGGCTTGTTGGGAAGTAATGCCTATGCCCAAAAGCTCAAGGATGAGAAGCAAAAGCTGCGTCTGATGATTTCCTTGGAAATGTTGGGCTATTGCGATTACACTCCCGACTCCCAGAAATATCCCGCAGGTTTAGGGAAGCTATATCCCAATACAGGGGACTTTATTGGATTGATTGGGAATATCTCCACGATTCCCGATCTCATTCATTTTCAACACCATCTTAAGCCGATCGTGCCCTGTGAATGGCTACCTGCTGGCTGGCGAGGTTTGGCAATCCCATCAACACGCCTTAGCGATCATGCTCCCTTTTGGGATGCTGGCTATAATGCTCTTATGGTCACGGATACAGCGTTTATGCGAAATCCGCACTATCACAAAAGTAGCGATCGCATCGAGACTCTCGATTTAGAATTCCTCACTAAAGTATGTCAAGGGCTAATTGCTGGGATTACTAATTTGTCTTGATATTGAAATGTCTTGATGAGGCAATTCAATATCAAGACAGATTCCGCATTTTGATAACTTCCACAAGTCATCAAATTCTCATCACAATTTTATCGCCTACAATTTCCACAAGCGTAATTTTTTGAGCAACCTGCTCTATTTCCTTACTATTACCATTACATAGAATCGCAAAAGGTCTAAATCTATCCACGTGGGAAACACTTGGGAAACTACCTTCACTTGACAATGACTCGATGCAACACAGATTCCCCGCAAACTCGATAATGCTTATGCTAATGTGATCTGGGTACCATAACGTTCTCTCAATCAGCCTTTGATCGTCAATTTCATAATAGATAGGACTTGGACGATTTCCTCCGCCTACCTTGACTTGGGTAATTCCACGGCAAATAATACAGTTGATTTGTTCGACCGTTAAGATTAGCTCGCTCCTTCCGTTTTCTATCCCATCTTGAAGAAATTCGTCAAACTTTTGTTTTAAAGAATCAAATTCTTCTGGAGTAGTCTCATAAATTGGAAAATCTACGACCGCTTGAGGTATCTTACCGTTAATGATAAACCGTCGCCTGATATAGGAAAAGGAAAAATCAATAGAAATATATAGAATTAGGATCACACTGTAGTTAAACCACGGATTGGGAAACGTGGTTTGGAGCTGAACTAGAAATTCATCCATGTAAAATGAATTTTATGTAAATTATGTAAATATTGTTGGTTTGGGAACATAGTCATTCTAGCCTTCATTATTCATGGGAATCGATAACGAGCCTCAAATAATGCGCTTTAATCATGCTACTGCGGTTACAACTGCAACCTGCAAGCGCAAATTCTTCCTTGATAAGTAGCTAGGCATAAGTAAACTTAAAACCTAGAAGAGCATACCGCCCGCGTAGTGGGCGGTA
>NZ_LIRE01000413.1 GCF_001402795.1 Pseudanabaena sp. 'Roaring Creek' | reverse complement strand
TATAGCTGCCGCCAACTGTATCAGGACATAAAACCCAAAAGAGAGTTGCCGCGCGAAGCGCGGCAACTCTCTTTTGGGTTTTGATTTTGTCCTAACAAAACTGGCGACAGCTATATTAAGAAATGGCTACGCTATTTCTTAACTTGGTATTACAGAATCGTAATTTTAGGACTGTTGTACCAGTTATAGGTAGAACTATCAGGATCATCATCTACCCCCAGCTTACTTTCAGCCCCATCAATCTGAATCCGCACTAGATATTCTGCTGCCTTGACATTCTTAATGGGAATCTCAATCGTAGAGCTATTATGGGGAAGTGGAGGACGATCGAACATATATATAGCAGGACTACCCACCGCCCATTCATTCAAAGATAAGACCACCTTCTGTTTTTCACGCACCAGCACATCTAGCTGCAATACAACTACAGCCGATCGCAAATTATCCTCTACCTCTTCTAGCTGAGTCACACTCACACTCACAATCGTCGGGCAAAGAACAAAGGGCATCACATTCGAGGCGATCGCATTAGTAATTAACGGAGAAGTACTATCAATCCGATGGATTACCTGCAAACTCTGCACTCCCGCTTGAATTTGCGGAAAAGATATATTGGCAAGGGAAAAAATAATTTCCCGATCTATGACCGATGTGGGCTTAACGATCAGATCGCCCACATGGATTTCCACGGTTTGGCTTTGCAGATTGCGACCGCGCACGACGATCGCACTACCGAGCACAATCGGCTCAAATCGACTACCCTGAGCCAGCACTTGCTCAATATAGGGAGAAGCAGGAAAGGGAACCAAACCAGCAGGAGAAGCATCGCGAACGGGCAAAGCTCTCTGGAAATTTTCGCGCCCCTCAACAATCACCAGACAAGCACGATAGGCGATCGATAAAACATAGGGAACTTGATAAAACACCGACCAAGCCTTAGATAGATCCTCCAGCGAAATATCGACGGGCACAATATTAATCTGTTGAATCTGATCGGCAAGATCGGCATCTACTAAAAATGGGAAAGTAGAGTCATTACAGGTAGAACGAATTAATTCAGGCGTAAGAATTCGTTTATCCACAAACGTACTCACGACACTTCCTAATACTCTCTGGGGTTGCAGTTCCGCATCATTGCCATAGCAACTCATCATGTAGTAAAGATCGAGAGCCACTTGACGATTGAGTGGATTGCCTTTAATCCGATTGGGAGTAGAGTCAAAATTAGCTAACGAGGGATTGCTCGTGACATGATACAAAAAGATGTTAACTCCCACCTCAGGCGCACCCGTAGAAATTCCCGCAGGTGGCAAAGTCGTGGCTCTCGCACCTTCAATATCCTGTTGAATGACTGATTGCAACAACCTTTGTAGCGTTGCCGTTACCGTTGCGATCGCTAAATGATTACTCATCGGTACTCACCAAACCTAATTTCAACGCCCTAACAATTGCCTGAGTGCGGCTTGCCACCCCCAGTTTCTCAAACACGCTCGTCAGATGAGCTTTTACTGTAGCGATCGTCACATGCAAGTAACGCGAAATGTCTTCATTTGAAGCTCCCCTAATCAGCCAGTTCAATACCTCCTGCTCGCGATCGGTGAGATGAATTGTGGAATGTATCTGGAGCGATCGTCCAGAATAGAAATGAAAAATCCGAAAGAAACTAGTCGCAATATCAGGAGGCAAAAAGATTTCGTCATTCATAACTGTCGAAATTGCCTCATAGAGTTGACTCCCAATCCGATCCTTTGCCACATAACCTCGCGCACCCAACTGCATCGCTCTAAATACTAATTCATCTTCGCGATGAGCGGACAAAATTAAAACCTTGCCATGATAATCCAATTTTTTCAGATCCATCAGCACCTTTAATCCACTATCCTCAGGAGATTTTAGATCTAATTTGACATCTAAGAGAATTAAAGACGGCTTCTGCTCAACTACCAGCTTGATAGCTTGGACGCAAGAAGTAGCTTCTCCGACAATCTTAAACTGAAGATAACAATCATCACTATAAAAACTCAGTAATGTATGTAACCCACGACGAAAATTAGAATCATCTTCTACCAATAAAACCGAAACTATCTGAGCCGTTGTTGCCATAGATCCTTTGTTATAGATCTTTTGTTATAGATCGTTGATGCTTAGTCAATTTATAAATTAGTCAATTTATGAATGAGTTGTTAAGTTTTTCTAGAGGTTCTTGAGCAGTTCCTATAGGAATGACACTAGGTTCAACTCCCAATAATCTGAATAATCTGATCCAAATAATCTGAGCATAATCTGCACATAATCCAAGAAAATTTCAACCTTATTTTAATTAGCTAGATTTTAATTAGCTAGATTTTAATTAGCTAGGCATAAGTAAAATCAAAATCTAGAAGAGCATACTGCCCACTACGCAGGCGTTATGACAATTCACAAAAGTGTTGTCACACTTTTGTGAAGTAAACACCAAACCCAGTAAGGTTTTGAGATTCCCAAAATGGCGTTGCCATTTTGGGAATTGGCATTACATGCTCTAGTTTTGGGTTTTAACTATGCTGAACTACTAGAAGTATAGACTAAAGTCTAATAACCCTTAAATTCGATTCTCCCTACTGTATGAGGCTATAGACATAGTTAAAGGGTGGCATATGGCATTAGACTACTTCGCCCCGGGCGTATACGTTGAAGAGGTGGATAAAGGCAGTCGTCCCATTGAAGGCATCAGCCTCAGTGTGGCAGGCTTTATCGGATTTACCGAAGATGTACGCGGTGACGCTGAGCTTTTTAAACCCATGTTGGTTACGTCATGGGATCAATATCGCGAATACTACGCAGCCCCCGGCTCCGACGGATACACTGACTTTGACGCTTACCTTCCCTTCGCGGTAAATGGCTGGTTTGTTAATGGCGGCGGACGTTGCTGGGTCACTAGTATCGGCACCAAATTGCCTGGATCGGAGCCTCCCGCCCCTGAAGCCACGGCTCTCCGTATTGGCACATCTAATAACAAACCAACCTTGATGTTCAACATCAAGCCTGCGGATGCATCCGCCAGCCAATTGGCACTACCTTCAACCAGCGATCGCATTAAAGTCATCGTCCAAGAGAGTACCCCCAAACCTCTTCCCGATGACGCACCTGCTGATGCCGAGCCACCCTTAAATACTGGCGAATTTTTCAACGTGATCGTTGTCCAAGGGGGACAGGAACTAGAGCGGTACGAACATGTCACGATGAACCCTCAAGTTGCGCCCGAAGTTGCTGACTATGTAGTAACGGCGATCGCCGATTCAGAATACGTCACCATCGCCGATATATCTGTTAGCGGACAGCCACTCTCCCGTCGCCCTGCTAACGGAGCCTATGAAATTGCACCTCCTCCTTACATCTCATCGATCGATCGCTTCGCTCGCGACCTCCTAGGACAAAGAGACGATCGCACTGGCATCCAAGGAATGTTTGAAATCGATGAAACAGCGATGATTGCCTGCCCAGACCTAATGCGCGTCTACGAAGCAGGACTAATCGACATCGATCAAGTACATGGAGTCATGGAAATGATGCTCAGCATGTGCGAAAACTCCTTCCCAGGCCCTGCTTTTCGGATGGCAGTAATCGATCCGCCTCCAATTAAGCCCTCCAAAGGCATGGAAGCAGTTCCTCCCGATCGCCAAAAGCCCCAAGACGTAGCTCAATGGTTAAGCATGTTTAACCGTCGCTCTATGTATGGTGCGCTCTACTATCCTTGGATCAAAGTCGCCAATCCTCGCAAGGGTGGCAAACCATCCTACGTCCCCCCCTGTGGTCATGTCATGGGGCTATGGTGTCGCACTGATCAATCACGCGGCATCTTCAAAGCTCCTGCTAACGACACTCCTAGAGGCGTTCTTGGCTTAGCCTATGAAACCAATATGCGCGAGCAAGAAATGCTCAACCCCATTGGAATCAACTGCATCCGTAACTTTGCCAGCTACAACCGTGGCTTCAAAGTATGGGGCGCACGTACCCTCGTCGAGCCTGACAACATTCAATGGCGCTATATCAGCGTCCGTCGCTTGATCAGCTATATCGAGAAATCGATCGAAATCGGCACTCAATGGGTGGTCTTTGAACCCAATGACACCGATCTTTGGGCAAGAGTTACCCGTACCGTCAGCAACTTCCTTGAAGGTCTATGGCGAAACGGTGCCTTATTTGGCGGTGCATCTTCAGAAGCTTTTTACGTCAAGTGTGATGCCACCTTAAATACCCATGAAACTATGATGATGGGGCGTTTATATATCGAAGTCGGCATTTGCCCTGTCAGACCTGCTGAATTCGTTATCTTCCGAGTCAGTCAATGGTCGCCCAATAGTTAGTTAATTGATTAACAGCGCTGATGATTTCGGCGCTGTTAATTTTTATCTACACAATATCCACAAAGTATAAGTAAGGGGGCTTACTGAAATATAAAACCCTAGAGCCTGTGGCGCACGCTGCGCGTGCGCCGCAGGTTTTAGATCAGGATCTAATTATGCCCAACTACTGATGTAGATATCCACTATCGATATCTACGTATACCTACATATACTTTGTATTTTGATACCCTATAGCGTTTCCAAATCTAAGCCTTTGGGTATCTCCTATCAAATTTTTAAGATTTACACATTAATTCTTAGGAATTTATAGATTTTAGATTTTAAAATGATAAGTTATCAGCATAGACTTGTAACTCAGATTTTAAGGAGGGAGAATGCCTACACTTATACCAATTCCTACCAGTCGATTCTATGTGGAATTCGATGGTTTAACAGAAAAATTGATCAAAAGTGTAACGGAAGTTACCTTTTCTGGACAGACAGCAGGACATGAAAAACCCCTTGCTTCAACCAAAGGGGGCAAGACCCTTTGGCAAAGTACATCAGCGGGTTTTGAAGAAAATCCCAACGTCACGATTGAAGCCTATGTCGTCGAAGGCGATATGGACTTTTATAATTGGATGTTAGCAACGATGCCTAAAAGCGAAGGGGGACAAGGGAAATGGTCTTCTAGTCGCAAGAATGGCTCGATTGTTGCCTACGACAGCGAAGATAATGAAGCAATTCGTTGGAGCCTGACAAATTGTTGGATTAAGTCCTACAAGGTCAGTGATTTTAACTCTGAAAGTAAGGACTTGGCTGTCGAGACTTTTGAAATTATTGCTGAACAAATCAATCGCGTCGTCTAGGAAGTGCTACTAAGGGCGCTTACAAATTTTTGGTTCAGGGATTGATACCAAGCTTAGAATAATTATTAGAGATTGACTCAATCATTACACTCAATCGTTACTAACATTACTAAGACTGCAATCCAGCCATATATTACTATCAAAATTTTGAGGTCAAAACACAATGGCAAAAGGCGAAATTTTAGCCTGTTCAAAATACTACTTTAACTTATCTGGTCTAGATGACTTGATCGTCAAAAGTGTAAGTGGTATTAGCACAACTCTACAAACCGCAGGCGACAGTAAATCCTATGGAGTAACTAAATCTGGTAAGTCAGCAATCCAAGCAACTGTAACGGGGATCAGCAACAGTAATATTACTGTTGAATTTGTCTGCACAGTGGGAGATAAGCGTCTAATGCAATGGTATAGCGATTCCCATTCTGAGCCGATCGCTGGTGGTGGAACCAAAACCAAAGGCGAACGTAAAACAGGCACGATCACTCTCTACAATCAAGGTGGCGAAGCCGCTGCAACGTGGGAAATAACTGGAATCATGCCTTCTAGCTATAAATCAACAAAGCTGGAAGCAGGAGCTGAAGGGCTATCCACGGAAACCATTGAATTTGTATATGAGAAAATGCATCGTAAAACTTAAAATGTCAATATGAGTGGTGCAAAGCACCACTCATATTACAAATAAGAACATAGGAGACCTTCATGGCGGATGCAGATTCCCAAATTGAATTTCTAGTCAATTCAAAGTTTTATATAGAAATTACTTTGCAGGGTAGTCTGGAAAAAATTGATGGCTACTTCATGGAATGTAGCGGTCTATCACGCAGCCAAGAAGCCATTGAAATTGTGGAAGTCACTCCCCAAGTATGGGGCAAGAGTGGTTCTACGAAAGGAAGAGTAATCCGTACTAAGATACCTGGCAATAGCAAGAGTGAAAATATTACGCTCAAACAAGGTATGAACATATCCATGACCATGTGGAATTGGTTCAAAGCTGTAGAAGATGGCAATTGGGCGGAACAATTCCGAGATGGGGATATCACGGTTTACGATCAAGGGGCTACGGAGAAAGCAAGGTTTCGATTTAATGGTGCTTGGCCAGTCCGTTACAAGATTTCCGATTTTAAAGCTGATGGTGCTGAATTTGCAATTACTGAGTTAGAGTTAAGTGTTACAGATTTTTTGCGAATTAGTTAACAGAATTAACATTAGATTAATAAAATATTTATGATTCAAACAGAGTTTGAATTTACATTGCCCAAAGGCTATGTCGATAATGATGGGAATCTCCATCGTAAGGGGGTCATGCGACTATCCAGAGCGATCGATGAGATTACTCCCATGCGCGACCCCCGTGTAAAAAGTAATCCCGCCTATGCCACGGTAATTATTTTGTCTAGAGTGATTACGAAATTAGGTGGTTTAGAAGAGATAAGTTCTATAGTAATTGAAAATTTATTTGCAAGCGATCTCAGTTATTTGCAAAAATTCTATCGTCAAATTAATGAGCTAGAAGATACCGATTGGAATAATTTGCCCGAAGAGAACCTCGAATAATATTAAATATTTGTGTAGCTTTATTGCAGTTAATTTTTTCTTAAATTACTCATATCTAGTTCTTAATACTAGAGCGATACAGTAACAGCGTGTAGCGGAATGACATAAAGAAGATCTGACCAAGAGGTAACAAACTTCTCGGTTAGATATTTGCGTGTCTTAGTAATTTACCGTAAATCTTAAAACAATGAAAATCTCGAATGCAAAAGCATCGGCATCCTTTGCTGTCGCTTTGTCTGCAACAGTATTCTCGTCTTCAGCTTTCGTGGCAGCAGTATCGGCAAACTCCCTTACTGAAGGAGTTCCACAATACGATCATCAAATCGTAATTATGATGGAAAACCACGGCTACGATGAAATTATTGGCAGCCCCTATACTCCTTACATCAATCAGCTTGCCAATACTTATAATACTGAGACAAATTTCTTCTCTACTACCCATCCCAGCTTACCCAATTATCTCACTCTCATCTCTGGCTCAACTTTTGGTAATGGAGCCCCCTTTGATCCCATTCAAGCCAATCCCAACCTTGGGAATGACAACCCTCCTTGCATTTCGGCTGGACATTTTGCGGGCCCAACTACAGCCATTCCTTCAGGAGCTTCACAAAACTGTAACGCAACTATAAATAGTCCATCTATTGTCGATCAGTTGGCAACACAAAGCTTGACGTGGAAAACCTACCAAGAGAACTTGCCAGCCGACAAATTAGCTGCTAACTCCAACACAGCAGGTGTTAATGACAAACTTTACGCGGTAAAGCACAATCCTTTCCTGTACTTTAACACCGTACAAAGCGATCCTAACCAACTCAAAAATGTAGTGGGATTCGATCAATTGGGAATGGACTTAACGAGTGGTGCATTACCTAATTTCAGCTTTATCGCTCCCAACCAATGTAATGATATGCATGGAGATCCCAGCGGTGGTTGCCCCTATGGAGTAACCGATCCCGCAGATGCTAACGAGCAAGCAAATCTTACGAAGGGAGATAATGAAGTAAAAAATCTGGTTTCGGCGATTACTTCTTCTGCTGCTTGGAGTAAAGGGAACAATATCATTTACCTCACATGGGATGAAAATGACTACGGAACTGGTACAAATCAAGTTCCTTTAATTGCCATTACAAATAATGGTTATCAGGGCGTTCGTGATGGTACTTACGGCAATACCTGCTCGCTTCTTCGCACTATCGAAGATGGATTTGGAATCAATAACTATCTAGGTTGTGCTGGAGATGCTACTGCTCTCACTTCTTTGGTAACCCCTGTCCCCAATCCTTCTATGGAGCTTGGGATTGCTAGCGCTTCTATATTGTTTGGTGTAAATCTACTCCGCAAGAAGCGTCCAGCAAAATTGAATAACTCTCTATAACAATCCTAAATCATTATCCATAAGATTCAATTCATGAATTGAATCTTATGGATAGTTGTTGACAGTCATATTTCTGTAAAACTAAAAAGATAGTTGTGGCGCTTTGCACCACAACTATCTTTTTAGTTTTACAGAAATTATCGAACGAACCAGAAAAAAATTTTTAAAAGCATTGCATAGCAACGCTTTTAAAAATTTTCTTGGTTTGGAGTTGAGCATAAAGCGCTATATGTCCCGATACATTTGGCTACAACTAAGGAGTGGTCAATTGTTAGGAGAATTAGGAGAGATTGGCGATCGCATTTTGAAGTATGCTTCGAGAGCTTCAATATCGAGCACTCCTATTAAGCGATCGCGTCCTTCTTTAAGCACGGCAAAATTATCACCACCATCGGCTAAGTAACTGTTAACGGTAATGCGATAGTCGCGATCCATATTGATCACTATTCCAGCGATCGCAATATCACTGATTCTATCCCCCAAAGCAACGGAATTATTATAGTTATAGGTGAAACCTTGGGAAACTTGGAGAATCCGATTTTGTCCTAAACGCGGATTATCAAACTGACTTTCTAAAAGCTGTTTGATTTGCTTACCCGTCAAGGTCATGGTGACTAAGCGATTTCGGAAAGGTTGAACGGCAAAAGCCTGACCGTAGGTCACAACCCCCTTAACTTCACTCTCGCTGCTATAGGATAGATCGGTGCGAATGCCTCCAGGATTAATGAAGGCAGCTACTGCGCTACCATTAGAATCTTCAGCAGTAGCGGCAAGTTGAGCGTCAGCAATCATTCTTCCCAAAGGAGACGTACCATTGCGATCAGGGGTGCGGGTAATATCCGCAGTAATCGAACCAATCGCCCGATTGACTAGCGGATCGGCAATGGCTTTGTATTTCCGAACTATCTGGGTCAAAGCTGGATCCTTTGGCACATCATGGGTAACAACAACATTATTGGCTCGCATCGAGGCGACATCTCCCGTCCCTCGATCTAAGGTCACATCAATGTCGCTGACTAATCTGCCATAGAAAGAAGCACTGGTAACCAGACGGCGATCGATTTGGCAGTTGTAGGCTTGATGCGTATGACCAGTGATGAATAAATCTACTTCAGGATCGGTCTGCTTGACAATATCCACGATCGCGCCAGAGATCCCCTCACAACCATTGTAATTTCCCGTATTCAGACCGCCCTCATGCAAAATAACAGCGATCGCTTTAATACCTTGCTTCTTTAATTCTGGAATTAAGGCATTAACCGTAGCCGCCTCATCCTTAAATTCCAGACCCACGATTCCTGAAGAACTAACTAAATTAGGCGTTCCCTTTAAGGTCATCCCGATGAAAGCCATCTTAATACCGTCAAAGTTACGCACCTGATAGGCAGGAAAAATAGGCTTGTTATTGCGGGAATCAATCACATTAGCTGCCAGAAATTTGAATTTTGCGCCGCCAAAATCATCCCCATCGCGGCATCCATCGACGGGATGACATCCGCCTTTTTGCTTGCGGTATAACTCTTCCGCTCCTTCGTCAAATTCATGATTGCCTAAGGCATTTAGTTCTAAACCCAAAGCATTTAACGCTTCAATTGCAGGTTCGTCATGAAAGAGCGCAGATATCAGCGGACTGGCTCCCACCGTATCTCCTGCGGAAACGGTAACGGTATTTTGAGGTTTTATCTGAGGATTGACAACCCGTAGTTTTTTGATATGCGTAGCTAAGTATTCAACACCGCCCGCAGGAATGCGATCGCCAGCAGATGGAGGAAAAGTAAGATTACCCGCCTCTAGATTGCCATGAAAATCATTGATAGCTAGGATCTTAATATTTACCAACGTGGATTTTGACAGGGCAAAGGGAGAAAAATACAGAACTACAAATAAAGAAATGACAGCAACAAGCAAAAATCTTCGCATCAAAAATTTTCTCATCATGTCAATCCCAATTTAGTATTTTTAGTTGATTGCTATCTGCCACCCCACAAGCATAATCGAAGATCTAGAAATCTTAAGGTCTCGTCCAATACTTCTATCCCACATTCCGCTCTTATTTTACTGAAAAAAGCATTTAGAAAACAAATCCTTATACACTCAGTGTTTTGAGCTTTACCAGCAAAAATATCACTATCTTAATACTTCAAATAGTGATGCACTAATGGTAATTAATACCATTAATTTTTCCAAAAATCACTGAAACCCTCATTGTCTCGTTTTAAATATTTTTAGGCTTCCATTACGAGCGGAATGTGGGTTA
>NZ_LIRE01000412.1 GCF_001402795.1 Pseudanabaena sp. 'Roaring Creek' | reverse complement strand
AGGACAAAATCAAACCCAAAAAAGAGGATTGCCGCGCAGAGCGCGGCAACCCTCTTTTGTTTACAGTTGACGGCAGCTATACAAATCCCCAAAGGCTAATTATCAAGCTAAGTAGTTCAGCATAATTTAAAAAAACCAGAAGCGAGTACCGCCCACGTAGCGGGCGGTACTCGCTTCTGGTTTTTAAGTTTACTTATACCTAGCTACTTAATTACAAAATCGACGATCGCGAGATATCTTGTCCTCTAATGAGGGTATGCGATCGCCAAGAGGGATCGGTGTCGGGGAAGTCATCTCGATAATGAGCACCACGACTTTCCGTGCGAAACAGCGCCGATCGCATTAACAAATAGGCATAATCAGCAAGATTACGGGTTTCGATCCATAGGCGCGATGGTTCGGCAAGGTTGATTAATTCATCTTGCCATCTAGTAATTTCAGTCAAGGCAGTTTCCAATTCAGCTTGCACTCGACAAATTCCCGCCGCTTGCCAACTGAGGTTCTGAATTCCCCATTTAATATTTTGAATATTTGCTGAATTCCCCTGCTCGGCAAGTTGCGGGGCGATCGCTTTGGGCAATACAAAAATTTGTGTGGGTTGAGCGCAAACCCTTTCTGCTAAACGTTCGCCAAAAACAAAACATTCTAAAAGCGAATTACTAGCCAAACGATTAGCTCCGTGCACACCCGTACTAGCAGCTTCGCCCACCGCATATAATCCCTCAATGGAAGTAGCTCCATCAGCATCAACCACAATCCCACCCATACAATAATGGGCGGCAGGAGTTACGGGAATCGGAGTGGAGAAAATATCAATTTGCCACTGTTGACAAATTTTGATGATATTAGGAAAGCGATGAGAAATTGTGTGCTTCGGAATGGGTTGTAAATCTAGAAATACAGTTGCTTCTTTAGTTTGCTGGAGATGGCTAAAGATTGCGCGGCTGACTACGTCTCTGGGGGCGAGTTCTCCTTTAGGATGATAATTAAAGGCAAATCGATCGCCAAGGCGATCAATTAAATGCGCTCCCTCTCCTCGCACAGCCTCACTGATTAAAAATCTCGGTGCATCGGGTAAGGCGAGGGCAGTGGGATGGAACTGCACGAATTCCATATCGCGAATTACAGCTCCCGCTCGCCACGCGATCGCTACTCCATCTCCCGTACTAGATGGAGGATTGGTATTTTGAGAAAAGACCTGAGCGCCTCCCCCAGCCGCCAACACCACGATGGGGGAAACTAAACAACCAATTTCCCGATCTCGATCCAGATAAAAAACACCACCACAGCGCCCCTTATCCATATGCAGATCCAAAACTAGGGTTTGACTCAAAACCTGAATTTGAGGATTTTGCAGTACGGCCGCCGCTAACTTCGATACCAAGGCTCTACCCGTTGTATCCGCAGAATGTAACACTCTCCGCCTTGAATGGGCAGCTTCTAGGGTTAAGGCTAAGCTGCCATCTTCAGCGCGATCAAAGTCAACCCCAAGAGCGATCAACTGTTGAATTTGTCGGGGTGCGGCATTCACTAAAATATCTACGGCTTCTGCTTCACACAAACCAACGCCAGCCTGTAGAGTATCTTTGCCGTGAAACTGAGGCGCATCATTTTTGTCGATAACCGCCGCTATTCCTCCTTGCGCCCAATCACTCGCAGAGGTTGATAGGTTATCTTTGGTCACTAACCCAATACGCCAGTTTGGTGCTAATTCGGTGATTTTGAGAGCAGTATATAGACCAGCAGCACCACTGCCGACGATCAAAGCGTCAAACCTTGTTTGGTTCATCAAGTAAAGCCAAGTTGTCAGTATTTCGATAAGATTCGATATTAGATCAATTTGACACTCTCCACACCCAATCCCAGTATATAGCAACGTAAGGTTTGCTTAAGACGTAAGCCCGAAGAGACAAGTGGCGGCGCTTTGCGCTGCCACTTGTCTCTTCGGGCTTATTTGCACTTTTTTTGTTTGAATTTACAGCGCTTCGCGCTCAAACCCAAACCAAGGAAATTTTTGAAAGCGTTGCAAAGCAACGCTTTCAAAAATTTCCTTGTGGTTCGTTTGATCGATAATTGCTGTTAAGTAGCGAAGCATAAAAAGAGCGTACCGCCCGCCTAGCGAGTGGTACGCTCTCTAATTTGGTCTTTTAACTATGCTGAACTAAGTAGCTAGACATAATTAAAATCCAGATTAAAAACCTGTGGCGCACGCTGTGCGTGCGCCACAGGTTTTTAGGTTTTATATTTAATTACGCCTAGCTACTTACTTAGAAAAAGCTGGGAATACCGTTGGGACGTAGATCTTTGAAGTCTAAAATCTTACGAACTACATCGATGGTAGACTGCGAGTTCTCAATTGGAATTAAAGGTGATAGCTGTCCTGGAAGAACCTGCATTACAGGAGGCATATCCTTAGTAAATACACTAATCGTCCGATCGATCAGCGATCGCTCACCCTTCGCAAAAGCATTGGTATAGGTGCAATTATTGGTTGCTTGAGGTAGTCCTGCAACGTTAAATAACCCAATCGGAATGCCCTGTGAAGTGGTCAAAAATCGCGCCACGCTCTCTGTGAGAATACTCGTCGTCTGAATTTGCGTGAAATAGTCATAGACTTTAGTATTGCTGTCAATGAGACCGATATGTTGAGAATCGATACCAGAGATAGTTCTTAAAGTTCCGTAAGCGGAGGGATCGCTGGGTAAAATCAGGCTAATGGCAGAAAAGTCTTTGAGTAGCTGAACTTCGCTATAGCCTAAAGGACGATTATTCACATCGAACAATCTGACAACTAAGCGATCGCCTGGATTTAAGCCACGGATAAAGGTAGCCCGTTGGTTAATTGTGAAGCGATAATCCCCTAAAAAGCGCTCTTCGAGGAATCCTTTGGGGCGCTTGGAACGGAGAGACAATCTGGCAATGACCTGAGATGTACTCGCGGGGTTTTGCAAAACGGCAAGGCTAAAATGTCCGCGATGGGGATTCTTCTTTGACATTTCCACACCGTCAGGCTGCTTTTCGTCGCGATCGCGATCTTTGCGATCATCACCCTCATATTCATCATCTTCATCACCGCGATACTTTCTAGATTCAACGATCGGTTTCAACGGTTTGACCGAACTATCAGTCTGGACATTAGTAGTCTGGACGATGGTAGTTTGACTGGATTGCGTATTGGTCGATTGAGAACTAGAGATTCCTAAATCGCGATCGGAAAGTCCCGAACCATTTACCGTATTGTAGGAGTTATTAGAGGAATTGCTCGAAGAAGTTACAACGGAAGTTACTCTTCCAGTATTAATTTCAGACAATCTCGTTGTGGTAATGGAAGAGAAAGACTTGATTTCTTCAATCTCAAATCTCGAATCCTTCACTCCATTAGGCAAATCGTAGCGAACGCTAGTAATAGCCTTGAGATCGCCATTGTAAATATCATCAAGAGAGATCTTTTCGCTGAGTAAATTTAACGGAATTACTTCCACAGGAGCAATTTGCCGCCCTGAATTTTTGGAGAGGAGTCTTGCTCCTGAGTTGGTATAAACTTCGCGCCATTCCCCAGAACGCCTTACATACAATTGATAAACAGCATTCGCATAGGTTGTCGAAGGCTTATTAGCAATATCGAAGAGAATGCCAATACTAGAAAGATTGCCCGAATTATCAAGTAGGCGGAGTAGCTGAACTCCCGTCTGCCAATCCTGTGGAACTTGGGCGATCGTTTGTGGAGTCAGTGGGTCAGCGATCGCTTCTAACGTAGAGAGAAAAGGAGTCGTAGTGAGGGTTGCAGCAATAATTGATAAAGAAGCCTTCTGAATTCTATTACTCAGTTGATTGCGAAAAATTTTACGGAAAATATTCATTATGATTTATTCCTAACTCAATTTACTACGTGATTTGTACTAAGTGACTTGTACTAAGTGACTTGTACTAAGTGACTTGTACTACGTGATTTTGTACTAAGTAGCCAAGCATAAGTAAACTCAAGACCTAGACGAGCGTAACGCCCGCTAAGCGGGCGTTACGCTCTCTGGTTTTGGGTCTTAACTATGCCGAACGACTTACGTGATTTGCTAGAGCCAACTTACAGTTACTGTCAACCACCCAAACTATCAGGAAAAGCTTAAAATTGTTGCAATGTAACAGTTCTAAGCCTTTTCTGTGATTTGGGTTGAAGAGCAAAGCTCTACAGGAATGCTGGATGAATGCTGGCGCGTATAGTTGCCATAGCCCTCAGCTATGGGACGATCTAATGAAGTTTTAGTTCCATTTTTTCTAAAAACCTCTCAAACCAATAATTTCTAAGCATCTCAGCACAATTAAAATTCAGAGCCAAAAC
The DNA here is from genome assembly GCF_001402795.1 of Pseudanabaena sp. 'Roaring Creek'. Taxonomy (GTDB): domain Bacteria; phylum Cyanobacteriota; class Cyanobacteriia; order Pseudanabaenales; family Pseudanabaenaceae; genus Pseudanabaena. The sequence goes on along the minus strand of NZ_LIRE01000412.1, from coordinate 12,188 downwards.
CTGCGGCGCACGCTGCGCCTGCGTCACAGGTTTTAGGGTTTTATATTTAATTCAGCCCACTAATACCAAAGCTCAAAATAGCTATGCCATTTTGAGCTTTGGTATTAGTGGGCTATACCTAATTAAAAACCAAACCCAGAAGAGCATACCGCCCGCGCAGCGAGCGGTATGCTCTTCTGGGTTTTAAGTTTACTTATGCCTAGCTACTTAGTTCTTTTATAGCTGTCGCCAAGTGTACTAGGACATAAAACCCAAGAATTAATTGGCGGCGCAAAGCGCCGCCAATTAATTCTTGGGTTTTGATTTGTCCTAATTCAAGTGACTATAGCTATAAAAGAGGCTACAGAAATCGAGATATTTGAATTTGCATCCAAAAATTTTGCAAGCGATCGCAAAAACTAGCGATCGGAAATTTTGGCTGTGTTTGCCACTTATCTAATAGAAAATGTCCCATCGGAGTCAACCGAAAACTATCAGTAATACCTTGACCATCAACCTCGCGCCGCAATATTCCAACTTGGATCAACCATAGCAAGGAATTCTCCGTAATGATTAGGTTGGTCTGATGCGTCAAATATTGGTTTTTAAGCCCTTCATGACCAGCGATCGCCCTAAGATTTACACCCTGTATAGCCATATCCGCAAGCAATTTCACTGTAAAGGGGGCGCAACGTAAAGCTATTTCGGCTCTTTGTACTATTTGGGGCGCATATTCAGCAAAATCTTTGCTATTGCTCCTATCGAGAATTTCAGTTGCCATAACGATAATTTAAGATTCTATATCTTTATATTTCAACATATTTCCATAGGGCTATATTTTAAAAATAATACTAGTAGCCCAGAGCCAAGCTAGCATTATCTTCTTAACGTGACAAAAGATAGGGGCTATCCTTTATTAAAATCAAGATAATCTTAATTTATCTTGATTTAATTGTATCTATTAGGATCTTTCTTATCCTTCTTTTCGGAAGGATCTTTCTTGGGCTTTTTAGTCTCTTTATTGCCCTTTTGTTCTTTAGACATAATTCTCTCTATTGCTAATAAAAGTTGATAATAAATGACAATAAATATTTTTAAATGATATTTATTACTATTATTCTAACCCAATTACAAATAATCTGTGGGCTTTGGATCGCTCCCCATAGTAAGCCTATCTTTGGGAGTTATTGTTAGCGCTATGCAATCCTATAGGGTGAAGTGCAATCGAAGGAGACTATTCTATATTTAAACCATTAGTTACTATCAGCAACTATATGTTCCAGCTAGTGAGCGATCGTCATGATGTCTACCCAAAATCCTAAAACTCACTCTCATCCAACTAATGCCCTTGCGATGGGAATGGCACTAAAAAAAATGTATGAGTTAGGTCGTAAAGATTTTGATTACGAAAATTTTTCTGGGCTGAAATTATCATGCTGCAAGCTATCAGCTATTAACCTGACCAGCTCGGACTTGCGAAATGCCGATCTTGACCTAACTGATCTAAGCGAAGCTGATTTGCGCGGGGCAAATTTAGAACAATCAACTTTAAGCTTTACAAACTTGACTAATGCCGATTTGAGCAATGCCAATTTAAGGGAGGCAAATCTGGGGGGAGCCGATTTAAGTGGCGCAATTCTAAGAGGGGCAAGTCTTCAAAACGCAAATTTACGGGGTGCGAATCTGAGCAACGCTCATCTTGAGTTTGCCAATCTGCAGGGAGCAGATCTGACGGGGGCAAATTGCTTTAGTTGCAATCTTAGTTACGCTAACCTGCAAAATGCTGATTTGACTGAAGCCAATTTAGACAATACAAACTTACTCAAAAGTGATTTCACGAATGCATTACTTCTAGGAACCAGCTTAAACAATACGAGCCTAGAAGAGACAAATTTGTAAGTAATTGAGTAAATAAAATGAGTTTCTGGCAATCTTCAGGCTCAGTTGTCCGCTTCAATCCCGATCGCGAGTCTGCTGTAAACCATTGCTAAGGCATTGGCATCACCGACATTACCAGGGAATAGGATAACGGGAAGATCGGGGAAACGGGGATGATCGGCTGGAGTACGTACCACCGAACAACCCGCAAGAATCTGTCCCAATAGTCTTGCTGTAGGTAAATTTAAACCTTTGCTTAAAACATCGTTAGAAGTAATCCCACCCTTACTAATTAAGAAGCCAATATCGGCGGGTAAATTTTGGACGATCGCCATTAATAGGGCGGAGACAGATTGCCCAAAGGCAAGGCGCGTTGCAATATCGGTAAATTCCAATTCTTTACGACTGGTAAATACTACGGCTGTTTTTCCTGATGCGTGAGCCTGCTGCACCTGCAATAGGGCTTCCTCTTGCAGTATTTTTGACTGAGTCGCCGTATCTTGTAACAGACGAGAGACATCAATCTCCACGGGGAAGGTATTGGGGGCTTTGAGTAGATTTTCGAGTTGTTCCGTTGTTTTTTTGACATGGGAACCAACGATCGCCACGCCTGCCTTGTGCGATCGCATATATTTTGACATGTCCTCAGCGGCGATCGGCTGCGGGGGCAACTTGGCAAGGGCTGTCAATAAACTTGCGGCACTGCGAAAAAGAAACCGTTTGCCCGTAGCGGCGATCGCCAAAACATCCGAGGCAAATTGATTGAGATCGGCTTGGTTTTCCGCATCAACCACACCGCATTGATTATCGGACAAACGCGCTAAACGTTGCCGAATGCCCGAACGAATATCCCCCAACAAAAACCGCTGTACATTTGTCGCAGGAATTTTTCCCTTAGTTTTTTCCTCAACATAATCAGGTAAATAACTATGTCGATAGCCAAATACTGAATCCTTGGCAAATTCAGTTTCGTGGACTGGGGTCGGTACGCCATTGACAACTAAATAATGAATACTGGATTTCGTAAAGCGTCCACCTTCAAAAAATGCAGGCACTAAAAAATGTGCATCGAAATCGCCTAGCTCTTCGGCGATCGCATCCGTCTCGACGGGATAATGTCCCCGCAGAGTCGAATCGGAACGACTGACAATCAAAAATTCTTGAATACCTTCGGCAGCAAGGGCAGGCTTGAGATTGCGGCAAACTTCACGAGTCACCTTGGTGGCATCTTCGGCGGTAAGCGATCGGGTATTGGTCAATACAAACATAATCGGAGAAGCATCCGCTAAACCGATCCGCAAAGTATCCACATCCCATCTAGTCAGTAATAGACAGCTATGTACCGTTTGCGAACCTGTCGGATCGTCATCAAGCACAATAATTTTAGGTTGCCGAGAAGAAGTAGCTGCCATTGCTTTCTAGATAGCGTTTGTCTGATGAGTATACCAATCGCCAAGACAATTTGTGACGATTCGCTTTAATAGAATGGTTTTAAAGCTTGCAAAATTACGGCTGACGCACGTTTCGCATCTTCAGGTTGATCGAGGGTTAGGCATACCTCAGCTAATCGTTTTTCTAGGGATTCAACGGTTTCGTAGGTTTGAAACAAAGTTTGGATCAAATCGTCAATGTCATAGGTATATAGGGCTGACCAGTCACGTTCTTGGGGACTAAAACGATAGTTTAGGGTTGAGAATAGTAAAATTTTGGCATGGAGAGGGCTAATATTCCGCGATATATCCGCACGTAAATCGAACAGATTTGTTAAATGTTTCAGGTTATGCCGATGGGGAACCGTATCAAAGTCATTTTTCTCATGCAGATCGTGGCTAGATACCGACTGGCTAATAGGGACATTCGATACCTCTGGATTTAAAAAGCTATGGGGAAGTTTACCTTCATCACGCAAGGTATAGAGAAAGCCAAGGCTATCAATAATATTATCTGCCGCAAGCAGATAGTCTGATTGCTTACTTAGTTGTTTGACATGGCTATTTAGCTTGTGCTTGAGCATATTGAGATCGGGAAACAGGATCATCAATTCACGCACAAGTTCACGTACGTGCAACGCTTTAACTTCGTTGACATCATTTGACCAAGAATCATGACAGGTGAAGAGGATAAGTCGTTTGATGCGAAGTACATTGCTGTCTTGCTCCAAGCTATCTATAACTTCCTCTAGAAGACTTGAATCTTCCATATTTTTGTTAGGCGATGCAATGCTCAGTTGTCATATTGATTGATGAAGGCGGTATACGTCAAGGTAATACCAATGCTCAAAATGGCAACGCCATCAAGAATAGGACATTGCTAGAGCAATATCTCATGGGCTGAACTATGGATGGGATTTACCATCGGGCATAGTTGCCCCACTAAAGATTGTGCCAATGGTACTAGCACCACTAAGCTCGGCTCGGGTCAAGATGGCATTGCTCAGATCGGCTCCATCCAGATTAGCCCTAACCAAATAAGCATCTACTAAACTGGCTTGACTGAGATTGGCTCGATCAAGAAGCGATCGCGATAAATCGCTGCCTGTAAGTATCGCTTGAATCAACCCTGCATTACTTAAAGTTGCCATACTGAGATTGGCTTTACTAAGATTTGCCCCAAATAAATTAGCAAGACGCAGATTCGCATTTTTGAGATCCGCTTTCATGAGGTTCGCCCCCTTGAGATTCACCTCGGTGAGATTGGCTTGACTAAGATTTACCTCCGTAAAAATAGTGCCAATAGCGATCGCCCCACTGAGATTTGCTCCTTGCAAATTCACCCTCGAAAGCGTTGCCTCGCTGAGATTTGCCCCAGATAAGTCTACCCCCGTAAGATCAGAGCCACTGAGATTTGCGCCCCGCAAGTCCGCCTTACGTAAATTTGCACCCACCATGTTAGTGGGAGGATAACCTCGTTCCTCACGCATAAGCGCAGCGCTCAGGATCGCACAACGTAGATTTGCCCCGCGCAGATTGACACTTCGTAAATCAGCTTCACTCAGATTGGCATCCATTAAGTTAGCAAGAGAAAGATTTGCCCCAAATAGATTGACGCGCTGTAGCATGGCTCCATGCAAGTCAGCCTCCGTGAGGTTTGCACTCATCATGATCGCTTGGTTAAGAGTTGCGCCACCAAGTTTTGCACCTGATAAATTGGCATGATTAAAGGTGACTTTATTTAAATAGGCAAAGACAAAATTGGTGCGTCTCAGGTCAGCCTTAGTCAAGTTAATACCAATTAGATCGCTATTAAATAAGTTGGCATTAGCGAGATTTAAGCTAGCAAAGTCACGCCGACCAGAAGCATAGTCTTTCAGGAGTTTTTCTGCGCTCATGATTTAGTTAAATAAGTACTCTGAGCCTTACAAAGTGGTAGTAGCAAAATTCGTTTGTGTGGGAATTGAGATCGTAATCCATGCTCCTCCAGTTTCAGGATGATTTTTGGCATCGATCGCGCCATGGTGGAGGGTGACGATCTGACGCACGATCGCTAAACCTAAGCCACTCCCGCCGCGATCTAGTCCCGATCTCGTTCTCGATAGATCGATTTGATAAAAGCGATCAAAAATATAGGGTAAAGCTTCTTCAGGAAAGCCGTCACCAGCGTCAATGGTTTCTATATGTAGAGTCGAGTCTACCACGCTAGTTTTGATTGTAATCGACTGAAGTGATGGACTGTGTTTAATGCTGTTGTCGCATAAGTTGAGCAAGAGTCGATAGATCCGCGACTCATCAAGTAGCCATGTTAATGACCTATCCCCAATATGGTTGAGCTTAACTTGCTTTCGATTTGCTAATGGCTCAAGAGTTAACCACACCGCCTGTATCAGTATGGATAAATTTACTTCCTTTAGGTTGAGGGGCGGAGCAATGCCGACATCCATCTGTCCAATTTCGAGAAGATCCTGTACGAGTTTTGTCATCCGCTCTACTTCCCCCAGCAGTCGCTCTACCCAAATTTTTGCGGAAGCATCGACACGGGATTCGATCATCTCGGCAACCAAGCGGATTGATGTCAGGGGTGTTTTTAATTCATGGGCAATATCTGATGTCCAACGATCGCGTTGCTGCGTGATGGCAATTGCCTCTTGCCGATCTTCCAAAAAAATTCCCACCTGACCGCGTCCCAGATAAATACTATGGGCACGAATTGGTCTGCCCATCTGTGGTACGGGATTAGCGGGATCGGGAATCGCAGGATGAAATACCCAATCAACTCGATCACTGTGGCTTAGCGCTCGCGTTTTTTCGACCAAATGATCGAGTTCGTAGGATCGGATTAGTTGTAATAAAAATGGTTTGCGAAGTAAGCCATGATGGTGATTGGCAATACCCATCATCGTGGCAGCCCTTTCATTGCATATTGCTAAGCGATTGTCTTGATCAACTTGGATATAGCCAATGGGAGCGACTTCCACAATTTTTGCCAATAGGCTTTCAACTTCATCGTCATCGGGGGCAATGCTCTCTGAGGATTCCCGCTCGAGACGGCTATTTTGATTTAAGTTCTCTGCCCAAGATTTCAGGCTATGGATCGATCTGTTCTTAAAACCATTGTGCGATCGCTTCCGAAATTTACGTTTATGTCTTTGTTTGGCATAATTCCAGCTTACCCAGCAAGCACTAGTGGCGATCGCACCAATCCCAATCCCTACGAATAGCCAGAACAGTTCCATTTTTGTAGTTAAGAAATTATCAGTAAGCCCAAATTCCCAAACTCAAATACTCAAATTAAAGGGTCGAATTTACGACCCTTTAATTTTCATAATTTGCAACTTTTAAGTAGTTCAGCATAATTAAAAAATCAAAACCAGAATCCATACCGACCGCTAGGCGAGCAATACGGGCTTCTGGGTTTTAAGTTTAGCTATGCTTAGCTACTTAGTAAGTTTCAACATGCCAACGGCCGTCTTTTTTGAGTTGCTTTTCAAAATCTTTCCAAACAACATCGCTCTTGGCTGCTGTCTTAGTCATGAACTCAGAAATGCCATCTTCCATACCACGGAGACCACACATATAAGTGTGGGTTGTGGGCTTTTGGAGTAGCTCCCATAACTCATCAGCATATTCAGCCATGCGGTTTTGGATGTACATCTTCTCACCGTTAGCATTTTTTTGTTCGCGGCTAATCGCCACATCGTAGCGGAAATGACGTTTATGTTTATAGGCCATCCACTCTAGATCGGGCTTATACAAAACTGTCGTATCGGTAGGTACGCCAAAAAAGAGCCAAGCTAAACCCTTGAACTGGTAATCGGGATGCTGTTCTTTAAACATGCGCCATAGGAAAGCCCGAAATGGGGCAATACCTGTACCTGTAGCAATCATGATGATTGTGGCATTAGGATCATCGGGTAACAGCATCTCCTTCCCAACTGGTCCCGTTAGCTTCACTTCTTCACCTGGCTTAAGATCGGTCAAAAAGTTAGAGCAGACTCCTTTGATGGTCTCACCTGCTTCATTTTGATACTCTAAACGCTTGACGCTTAAGGATAGGGTCTTACCATCAAGATCGTCACCGAGACGAGTTGAGGCGATCGAGTAGAGACGAAGTTTATGGGGTCTACCGTTTTTGTCTTCACCTGGAGGAACGACACCAATACTTTGACCTTCTAAATAACGAAGATCGCCGCCAGAGATATCAATCTTTACATGACGCGTATCACCAACGGCTCCTGGTCTTACCAGTACATCATTGGAAATACATTTTGCTGTAAAGGGATTGGCTGGGCGGTAGATATTGACAGGAATATCTTTTTCTGAATTTGCACTCATGGGAAGTTATATGGACGGTATATGACAGAAGGACACGAAGTCATTATATTTTCAAATGCCACTTGTCGGTATTCTGTAACCTAAAGATCTCTTTCGTGGGGCAAATATTACATGTTTGTTAATATTGCGTACCCGTGATACGGACTGACTGAGCTCTTCTAGAACTGATTGAGACATCACACCTAGCAGCTTTGTGTCAGCTTGTCTATGTTATTATCGATACAATTGCTACAAAATATCAACTTAAGGTACTTGCTATAAACTACTTATTCGTAGTAAAGAGCGAAAAATACCTAGAAATGCTTCAGCAGATTTGGATCAAGGATTTGGCTTGGAACGCGAAAATTTTAGAGTTATTAAAGTTAGGAGTCTAGAGGAGGCTACTTTGCGTACAACGGGTGCATTTGCTCTCATCGATAGTGTGAGAAGGCAAGGAGTGAAACATATTTTTGGTTATCCTGGTGGAGCAATACTGCCAGTGTACGACGAAATCTATCAAGCCGAGGCAAGGGGCGAGATCAAGCATTACCTTGTCCGCCATGAGCAGGGCGCTGTCCATGCGGCCGATGGCTATGCCCGCGCGACTGGGCAGGTGGGAGTATGTGCTGCCACTTCTGGACCTGGAGCCACTAATCTTGTCACTGGCATCGCCACAGCTCAAATGGATTCGATTCCTCTAGTGGTGATCACAGGACAAGTCCCTTCCTACGCAATTGGTACTGATGCCTTCCAAGAAACCGATATTTGGGGGATTACTTTACCCATCGTCAAGCATTCCTATGTGATTCGTAAGCCTGAGGACATCGCGCGGATCGTTGCTGAAGCTTTTTATATCGCAGGGACTGGTCGCCCAGGACCAGTATTAGTTGATATTCCTAAGGATATTGCTCAACAGGAGTTTGATTACAATCCTGATGTGCAGATCGATCTTCCTGGCTATCAGCCCAAGGTGAAAGGACATTTGCATCAGATTGCGGCGGCGATCGCCTTAATTCGCGAGGCTAAGCGACCCTTACTCTATGCGGGTGGTGGTGCGGTGCTTGCCGATGCCCATGCCGAGATTGCCGAATTAGCAAAGCGTTTCCAATTACCCGTAACCACAACCCTCATGGGTAAGGGGGCTTACGATGAAAACAATTACCTTTCTGTCGGGATGTTGGGAATGCATGGTACTGCCTATGCCAACTTTGCGGTTCAGGGCTGCGATTTGTTGATCGCGATCGGGGCAAGATTTGACGATCGCGTTACAGGACGCTTAGATAAATTTGCCCCTGACGCTAAAGTCATTCACATTGACATCGATCCTGCGGAAGTTGGCAAAAATCGCAAACCCGATGTACCCATTGTCGGCGACGTAAAGGAAGTACTCCAAGCCATGCTTGAAGCCACTAGTTACGAAGAAAATATACAAACCAAAGATTGGTTTGTCCAAATCGATCGGTGGAAAGAGGACTATCCCCTTGAAGTCCCCACCTATGACAATGTGCTATCGCCCCAGCAAGTCATCTATGAATTTGGCAGACAAGCTCCCAATGCTTGTTTTACAACCGATGTCGGACAGCATCAAATGTGGGCAGCTCAACTGATCAAAACCGCTCCTCGCAAGTGGATTTCCAGTGCAGGGCTTGGCACCATGGGCTATGGAATGCCTGCGGCAATGGGGGCAAAGGTGGCTCTCCCCGAAGAACAAGTCATCTGTATTAGCGGTGATGCCAGCATTCAGATGAACATTCAGGAGCTGGGAACTTTGGCGCAGTACGGCATCAAGGTCAAAGTGATCGTCGTTAACAACGGTTGGCAAGGCATGGTACGCCAGTGGCAAGAGAGTTTTTATGACGAGCGCTATTCCTCTTCCAACATGGAAGTCGGTATGCCAGACTTTGTAAAACTTGCCGAAGCTTTTGGTATCAGAGGCTTAAAGGTAATTGAACCTAGCGATTTACAATCGGCAGTAGCGGAGATCATTGCCTATGATGGTCCCGTATTTGCTGACTTTCGAGTTAAGCGCGATGAAAACTGTTATCCCATGGTTCCCCCTGGAGCCAGTAATGCGGAAATGGTCGGCTTACAAACTCCTAAGAGCTCACCTATCAATCCCAAAATCGCCGAACCTGTGGCTCAATTAGAACGAGTCTTGGTTTAAAGATTGGTTTAAAGAAAAGATGTGGTGGCGCGACCGAAGCTGTAGCGTAAGCGCAGTGATTACTACAGCTTTTGGGATTTTATATTTAATTGCACCTGTCTACTTAGCTGTCATCAGCGACCTTAGAGAAATCCCCTCGCTGAGCGAAGGGATTTCTCTTTTTGATGATAATTAGCGGCGGTGTTATGCTTTTGCTTTGTTTAAATAAAAAACTATGACACCAGAGAAGTCCTATCGCCCAAATGTGGGGATTATTGTTTTTAACCGTAAAGGTGAGGTGCTAGTCGGCGAGCGTTTAGGTGTACCCGATTCATGGCAATTTCCCCAAGGAGGAATTGATGATGGTGAAGATCCACAAGTGGCTGCTTTACGAGAACTTTACGAAGAAGTGGGTATTAACAATGCCGTATTAGCCTACGTGCATCCCGAATGGTTATATTATGACTTTCCACCAACCCTAAAATTATCTGGTAAATGGGCAAACTATTGCGGTCAAAGGCAACGTTGGTTTGCTTTCTATTGGGATCATCCCGCTTCTGAATGTCAGCTAGATGTTCACGATCGCGAGTTTCGGGTCGTCCAATTTATGGCGATCGAACAAACCTTAGAGTCGATTGTGAGATTTAAAAGAGAAGTTTATCAACAGGTAGTCAAAATTTTTACCCCTGTCATTCGCGATTACATAGGTAAATTACCCTAAATACCAGTTATCTGCTTCTGGCATGATAAATCGCAACGGCGCGATCGCTGCGATCACTGCATCATCAGTCGTTAAAAGCGATACGAGAGATGGCTTTCAAATTGCGAAAGTATGATATTACATTTGGTTGGTATGGGTTCCCATCCCCATTTTCCAGATTTGGGCGACTTTTCGTTGCGCTGGGATTTCTTTATGGTGGCTAACTCTCGTCTTCATTCTTCCCTTTGTCAATTTATACCTTTGGCTTATTTCCTTGTTCGTCGTCTTAATTGCACCCTTTTTTACTACCCCAGCAAAACTTGCTAAATCACCTCTTTTAGGTTTTTTAGCTTTTATTCCTATAATTGGATTTTTTTTATACTACGGGTTACTTGCATTCACCTAATTAATGAAAAGGGAAGCAAGTTCTATCGCTCAAGCCAGAATTAAACAAGCATATCTTTAGCCAATTTGTCGGCGATCGCTTCATCTCGCAAAACTTCAACTAATTTGAGAGCAAAGACCATAGCCGTTCCAGCGCCACGACTAGTGATCACATTGCCATCTACAACTACGGAATCTATTAAATATTCGCCAACCTCTAGTTGCTCTTGGACTGCGGGAAAGGATGTAGCGCGTTTACCCTTCAAGAGTCCTGCATCGGACAGAACCGTAGGAGCAGCACAGATAGCCGCGACGAGCTTATTTACCTTTGCTTGAGCCTTGAGAATGGCGGCGATGCGTGGATCCTCTCGCAAGCGGAAAGTACCAGCCCCACCAGCAAGGACAATCGCATCAAATTTACTCGGCTCGACGCGATCGAGAGTTGTATCCGCAATTATGGCGATCGCATGGGCTCCAATTACCGTTAATTGGTCTAAGCTAGCCGTAATAACCTCTATATTGGCGCGACGCAACACATCAATAATGGTGACTGCTTCTATTTCTTCAAAGCCTGCAAATAGGGGAACGAGTACGCTAGACATAAGTTTCTAGATATGTTTTATAGATTAGCTACTGTCTTTTGATTGGGCTCTTGGCATTGAATGCACAATCCAAAAAATTCAAGGGTGTGATAGTAAATTTGAAAAGTATGCTTTTTGGCTAGTTGATTGCCGAGATCGTGAATGGGGCAGCTATCAATGGGCAAGGATTTACCGCAATTTAGGCAATTGAGATGGTGTCTGTCCGTGGGTGTGACGCTATAAACGGTTTCACCATTGGGTAGGGTCAATGCTTTGATCAGCCCTTGCATTTTTAAAGTGTCGAGCGAACGATAGACCGTCGCTAGACCCACACTTTTTTCACTATTGCGTAATTCCGAGTGAATATCCTGTGCTGATATAGCGCGTTCGTGGTGTTGGAGGAGGTGGAGCACTCGTTCTTGACTGCGAGTGAGTTTTTCTTTCATGCTGTTAGATTTTGCCCAAGCAGATATTTTCTAAGTATAGCTAGCACTTGTAAGACGCTTCGCGTCGCCACTCGTCTTCTGGTTTTATACCAATTCCCAAAATGGCGTTGCCATTTTGGGAATCTCAAAACCTTACTGGATTTGGTGTTTAATTCACAAAAGTGTTATCACACTTTCGTGGATTGGTATTGTGTCCGCATAAGACTAGCGAAAGCTATAGGTTTCTAAGTAGTTCGGCATAATTAAAAAACAAAACCAGAGAGCATACCGCCCGCTGCGCGGGCGGTATGCTCTTCTCGGTTTTAAGTTTACTTATGCCTAGCTACTTAC
>NZ_LIRE01000411.1 GCF_001402795.1 Pseudanabaena sp. 'Roaring Creek' | reverse complement strand
TATAGTTGTTTTAAATAACTTGTAGACGGGCTTCGACTTCGCTCAGCCCTCGGTGTAAGCTAGCTGAGCGAAGTCGAAGCTGTAGTTTTTATTTGAATTATCTATATCTTTAAATTATCCTGAACTCAAGTTAATTATTTATTTGAAAATCTTGAACTTCCACAACATCGCCAATCATGGTAAATGACATCACATCTTCGCGGACTTTTGCCGTAACGCTCACTTTCAGTCCGTCTTGTAAAATCCCTTCAGGTGCGGGCTGCCAAATTTCATATTGCTCTTGGGTATCAGTCGCGATCGCCCAAGCCCCCGTACCAATATCAATATATTCTACGGTACCGACAATTTTAATATCCATAATATCCCTTGTTATATAGTTATTTTCTATAGCGCTTCGCACTCAAACCCAAACCAAAGAAATTTTTGAAAGCGTTGCAAAGCAACGCTTTCAAAAATTTCCTTGTGGTTCGTTTGGTCGATAGTTGCTGTGTGTTATATAGTTGCGGTCTCAGATTTGATCGATAGATAGGCACAACCAAAACATAGCCCTGAGTTGACCGCAAGAAAGGCGATCGCGGGCAATCCTGACCCAATCCACATCATCTGGGGAGCGAGGATGGCGCTTGTCGCCAAACAGACAGAAGTTCCAATCGACGAACCGATCGCAAACCACTTCCATTGTGGATGTCCTAGCAAAACCAGCAATAACGCTAGGGGGAGCAATACGCTCGCCGTAATAGGATTGAGAGCATTGGTATTACTAAAAGCATTCCCTAGCTCAGGAAGAGAACTGCCTGCAATGCGAAAGGGAATTTGGGTAACATCAAACAAGTAGAAACCACGGAGAAAGAACAATCCCGCGCCACCAAAAAATACTCCATTTGAAAATGACCAGTTCCAGCGGAAGGGAAACCAGCGATTGAGAAACCATGCAAGCAGATAGGAACCAATCACCATAATCAATTTCGGAATTAAGGCGATCGCCCCACCATCCACCCAAAAGCGAGGGCTCAAGTAGCCATTATCTCGCGCCCATTTCAAGAAATCAGGAATTCCTAATTGTCCTTCAGAGGCTAAATTTACGGCGGCAGCCGCATTCAGATGACCAGCCCCATAGTAGTTAAGAGTATCATCAGCGACTTTGCGAGAAGACTGTTTCAATATTTGGGCAATTTTCTGAGGATCTTTTACCCCTGATGCTTCGATCAGAGCCACCACCCCTGATACATGGGGTGCTGCCATACTCGTTCCTTGAAAGGAGCGAAATACTGATTCCTTCGTTTTGGGATCGATGGTGTTTTGTAAAATTCCACCAGAAGTATCGCCCGTCTCGCCCGTTTTACTTCTGGCGATCGAGCCCCCAGGAGCCGCTACATCAATCCCCGCACCATAGTTAGAATAGGGAGCCTTATCACCCGTAATCCCTGTCGCAGACACGGCGATTACCTTCGGATATCGCGCAGGATAAAAAGCGGCATTGCGATTGGAATTACCTGCCGCTGCGACAATTGTTACACCTTTTTTATAGGCGTAATCGATCGCATTTTGCATGAGGTGACTTTCACCGCCACCACCGAGACTCATATTAATAACATTTGCCCCGTTATCCGCTGCGAACATAATTGCTTCTGCAATATCAGCAATCGTGCCAGCACCTGAGGCAGACAGAACCTTGAGAGGCATGATACTAGCTTCATAGGCAATACCTGCCACTCCGAAATTATTGTTTGTCGATTGGGCGATCGTCCCTGCTACATGGGTTCCATGACCATTATCATCGCTAGCATCTTCGCGATCGTTGACAAAATCATACCCTTTCACAAAATTAGTATTCTTGAGATCGGCAACTCGGCTAACACCAGTATCGATAACCGCGATCGTAATACCCTTACCCTTGTTTTTTTGCCAAGCCTTTTCGATATCGATCGCCTTGAGATTCCATTGTTCTTTATACATGGGATCGTTGGGCGCTGTGTCACCGATAAACTCCATCGAATAAACGTAATTTTCTTCAACATATTCAGTCAATTTACGCAATTCGTCGGACTGTTTCAGTTTCTCAATGACTTGAGCATCACCTTTGACAACGTATAGTTTGTCAGTCTTAGAGAAGGCACTATTAAACTTTGGCTCGATCCCATACTTTGAGGCGATCGACTTGAGTTCTAGATCAACTTGGGCGGGAGACAAACTATCTATGAAGTTTAATACTATTGAGTCAAACTTACCTTCGACCGCTAAACCCTTATAGTTGGAGATTGCCCAAAACAAACTTACCAAAAACAAGCAAGAGAGCAGAAATTTTTTCATAACTCTAAGACCTCAATCCTAAGTCCTTAGTCAGTACTTTTATCATTATTTCGGAGAGTTGGCGAAGCCTCCCTTATAGACAGATATAGACAGATATAGCACGCTTTTTCTGTCCTACAACTTAGACACTAACTAGCACCTGATCTTTCTCGATTTTGGCAGTATAAGTTTGCAGTGGTTTCTTGGCAGGTCCTTCAAGAACATTACCATCAGGGGCAAAATCAGCGTCATGACAGGGGCAAACAAACTTTTTGTCTGCGGATTTCCATTTCACGTCACAACCTTTATGGGTACAAGTAATATTTACCGCTAATACATTCTTGGCATTTTTCGGATCGCGCACCACCGCAATTTTGTCAGATATTAACTGTCCATCTTTCTCAAGTTGGGCAACTGTACCAATCACCTTAAATTTACCACTGGGAGAGGCTGCAACGCTTGTAGGTGGAGCAGCAGATGCTGACGCAACGGGCGTAACCGAAGCTTCAGGGGCTTTAGTATCACTACAACCAACCAAAGATGGGGGCAAAAGACTAGCCAGCCATCCCAATCCAAACCAAGAAAGTAACTTACGGCGATTCAGATTCATATTTTTTCTATGCGTTAGTGATTGTATAGGTTAGTGAAATATTCATCGAAACCATCTGGTAAAGCAATGCAGCGTTTGAACCAGAAAATCGATCCCAGCTTATTTAATTCTATCGTAATCATTAAGTAGCTAGGCAAATAGCTAGGCGCAATTAAATATAAAAACCAAAAACTTGTAGTGCACGCTGCGCGTGCGCTACAAGTTTTTGGTTTTTAATGAGGCTTAAAGCAAATTACTCATTAAATTCAACGACAAGCTAAATATCAGCATTCATGCTGTATACAAACGATCGCCTCGATCGCTATACATGATTAATGTTTACCAAGGTCAACATACTAAATCATGAACACGCTTGCAGAAAATAGTTATCAGCCGCAAGAGGCAAATGCACCTACAAATGCAAATGCAAATATCAATACGAATATCAATACGAATATCAATACGAATAGAAATGTAAATTTAAATTCAGAGTTAGATCCAGAGCTTAATAGCTGCTTAAAATTTGCGATCGATCCACAGACCATCGGCTTACTTGAAAGTGAATTTACACTGGAGGTTTTAACGATCAAAGCCGATCGCGTCATACCCGTTCCCAACAAACCATCATGTATTTTAGGGATCTTAAGCCGTCGTCGCCGAGTCTACTGGGCAATCGATTTGGCAATGTTATTAGGATTACAACCCCTAGATCAAAACATCAAACTTTACGAAGTAATTCTGATATCCGTACATGAACTTTCCCTAGCTTTAATTGTGCCTAAAATTTTGGGAGTTGTTCGCATTTCTAGCGATCGCTTCGATCAAAATATTAATTCTGTAACATCAACACTCAGACCATATCTTAAAGGCTATATTAATGAAGGGGGTGAATTTTCTTACTTAATGAAAGCTGAAAGTATTGTTAGATCGACCATACTTCACTCGTGATTAAATTCATGATTATTTCTTTAAATTCCAGAAAAATAATACCAATACGAAACCAGCAATTTCATGGAATCCTGTCGTAATGTTCTGCTTGAATTTGTGTATAGGGAGGCTAATGCTCAAATTCAGAACTTAGGCATTGGAATTAGGCATAAATATAATATTGATGAAGTAATTGCCTTTGCCTTAAATCGATTGCCAGTAATGTTTGCATCGACAGAATCTGGCTTGCAGATCAAAAGACAAGAATGTATGGCAATCCATGCCGATATTACGAAGATTACCAAACAGGCATTGTTAGGCGTGCGTCGCGACCCATTGCGAGAGCCTCAACCCTTGGAGGATGTTGAGCTAGCCAATGCCCCCTATGTATTGCTCAATGTTCAAAACAGTTTAGGGTGGCAAAATCTCATGTGGTGTGACTTACCGAAGGCTTTAGAAGATGCCTTGGAAAATGCGATCGCTAAATATAATTCAGGAAATCTTTCACCCCGCGTTAGTAAGTATGGTGCGTTAGGTTCGAGGCAGATCAATTCCCAAATGTATTTGGGAAAGTCTCACAACAAAATCAGCGTTGCCCCTGAGTCTAAGCAAAAAGAATACGATATTTATATGATAGAATCGCGGCAACTAGTTCACGTCCTAGAAAGACTGGTAATTAGAATGGCGCAAAACCGCGCGCAAAGCTTTCCTCAATCTGATTTGCGGTTTATTCGTCTCGAAGATGTCGTTGCAAAAACTTTAAATCAATTACCACCCTTATACGCTACATCAGCAAAGGGAATAGCGCATTTGCGTCATTATGCACAAATGAATATTGGTTCTGAAGTGGCAATCCTCGTCCATGAATCGATGCTCGCAGTTCGCAATGCCAGCTATCAAAAAATCGATCCCTTAATGTTCTCTAAAATTCGTTACGAAAGAGAGCAGGCTTTAATTAAAGTGAGTAATTTATTGAATCAGGATGTAAAGTGGCAAAATTTACGCGAGGTCGTAACTGATTCTTTAGATTTGGCGAGATCGGGTAAAGTTTGCTGGGTGCGATCGCCACAGCGTGAGGGGATAAAAAAATCTTAAAAATATAGCTATCGCCAAATGTACTAGGAAATAAACCCCAAGAATTGACTGGCGGCGCTTCGCGCCGCCAGTCAATTCTTGGGGTTTGATTTGTCCTAATTCAAGTGAATGTAGCTATATTTTTAAGATACTTGTAAGATATTTTTATCTTTTAAGCATCACTTTTAAGCATCACTTTTAAGCATCGTAAACCACATCAACTATTTCTAGTTCTTGTTTCGTGCCCACAAAGGGATTGTCTTCAGTGAGAAATAACATACAGTGACATTCTTTGCGTTCGCGCATTGGCACGCAAGGACAGTTCCAGTAGGTATCTTTAACTTCAGCTTCCTTATCCTCGTAATAGCGACAGGGACAGAGGGGAGATCCTAGTTCTTCTTTGTGCTTAGCCAAACCTTCAATAACGGCATTGGTTACGCTAGGATCGATACAAAAAAAAGTGCCTGTATTTTTTGCGTACTTTTCGGAAAATTTTCGCATTGCCTCAAAACTTTTAGAGGAAGCTTTATTTTTACCGCGAGACAAATCTGGCTCTGGGTTAAGGGACATAAGCTAAAAAAATTGCAAAGAAACTATTAAGTATTACCTATAGCATGAAACCGCCACACCACTCGATCTCGAATTAATCCCAATGGCAACAAGAAGAGAAGGTTGGCGCTTCGCGCCAACCTTCTCTTCTTGTGTTTTGATAGCGTTAAGCTCTCTGGTTTTGATTTTTAATATTAAATATAAAACCCTAAAACC
>NZ_LIRE01000410.1 GCF_001402795.1 Pseudanabaena sp. 'Roaring Creek' | reverse complement strand
GGGATATGCTTTTGGCTGTTTTGAGTTTCTCGCCTATTTTTGTGGCGACGGTTGATTTGGCTATATTCTCTAGGATTGCTGTGAAGGTCATGGGTTGGGAATAGTCATGAATAGACTAATTCAGGTTCATTGATGAGGCGTAATAGCTTGACAGGTTCGATTGTTTCCATAGCGAAGGTATTGCCTTTTTTATCGGTAAAGTCGATTAGGAATGCTTTGTTATCAAAGGACATTAAAACTGTTCCCATTTGTCCTCGTCGCAGTAGGATTTGCTGGTGAGTGACTTTATGCGTAGCGATCGCCTCTTCGGTTAAAGCAACAAGGTCATATTCTTGGATGTCGTTCATAGTGTTTTTTCTAATCAATAGGATAAGTATTCGTAAGGCGTGGAAAGTCTTCAGTAATTTTGATAATCCAACAACTCAGAATTAGTGATTCACCAATATCAGTATGAAGTTCAAATGCGAGATCGTAGTGAGTGCCATATTGATCTACCTTGTAAAGTTCAGCTTCACCTTCAATGGCAGCTTCTTTTAGAGCCTGCTCTAGAATTTCTTTATTGGCGATGGTAATACCAAGACGTTTTTCAAAAAGTAGAGCTTTATGTTTACCTTTCTGATGTTCATAGTTCAGACAGTAGCGTTCGAGTTTATCTCCCAGTTCGGCTCTGTCCCCGTTGGGAAGTTTCATTAGCTTTAATGATTATACTGTAGTACCAATTCTAATGCTTTTTAGGCATATATTTTTAGAAGTATGGTTTATGCTGATGTCTGTAAGTGGCTGTATGCATGAGCTTTAGCGAATTGTAGCTAATGCTCTAAGAGTAAGTAGACTGGAGGCTTCGATCACCCAATCGTCGTAGGTTTTCGCCGAGGCGATCGCTTTTAGGATAATTTGCGTGATAGAGCTAGGTTGTGGGTTCAACAATGTCAATCTCTAGAGGATTGATTAATAGTTGCAGGAGATCGCCATATTTAATCTTGGGAATAGGAACTGCAACCAACTCCATCACTGAAGGATTGTGAAAATGTCGAATTTTCGTTTCTGGATGTGGATGGTAGACCCAACCATCGTAGCTTTCATCGTTATAAATGACTGGACATCGGGAAAATGAAAAGTCTTCAGGCGGATGAGCCTCTGTCCAATTCACCTGCCGAAAAGTGAACTGTGGGCTGTTCATGATGCAGATATAAGGTGAAATATCTACGTTGAGAGTGCCACTAAAGTAAGGTGACAAATCAAGCCCTAACTCTTTAAAAAAGGGTGTTTGTGTACGGATCGTGCCTGCTTGGTATGGGCTGTTTGGGGATCTGCCAGAAGCCACCTGATGCCCTTGTAGCAATTTTCCATATATTTTCTGTTGAGGCATATGTGTGTATATCTTAAATGATGACTTTTTGAGCAACGAAAACCAACCATGATTGACTTTCGATAGGCATACCTGTTGGACGATAATAATGCCTAAGAATTTGAAATTGTGCTTCTAAAAGTTTTGGAGCTAGGGTTTCATATTCCCAGCCAGTCACATAGCGATAACCCGTAGGTCTTTCGGCAAAACCTTCATGATTGCCTCGTACCATCGACATCACTAAAATTCCGCGATCGCACAGGGCATAATGTAAATGCTTAAGCACACGAAGCATTTCGGTTTTGGGTACATGGATTAGCGAAGCATTGGCAAAGATCCCATCAAAGTGATCATTCGGGAGATCGAGACTTAAAAAACTTTGTTCCCATACTAGGCAACCAGCCGCCTGTTTCGCCATTTCTACAAATGACGGAGTAGCATCTAGTCCTGTTACTGTATGCCCCATAGCCTGAAATGCAACTAGATCTCTGCCTGGACCACAACCAAGATCCAAAATTTTGCCTGGTACTCTAGGCATGGCTTCGATCAAAGCTTCACGATTTTGGGATACGTCATGCTCCCAAGTGCCGACGCGATAGGACTCTGCGGTAAGTTCATATTCTGCGATCGTGATCTGTTCGTGTTTTTCCATGCTGTGAATAAAGATTCTATAGTGAAAAGCAATAGTTAATTAGAGTTGACTATTATCGTTCAACACCTTTGTAATACCCTTAAGTAGGTAGGCGGTAATACCCTTAAGTAGGTAGGCGTAATTAAACTTACAATGATTTTCTGTTACAGCAACAGTTTGAGGCGTGGCTATCTTATATTTAATTCATCCCACCCCCTTACTCATTTGAAAGTGGTTGTTGTTTTATGATGGCAAGTATACTCAACATCCTTCGACACCTTAAGATTACTTTGCTTATAAAGACGGCTTTTTATGGCTAGGCTTAGTATCTCAGCAGGACACATGTAAAAAATGTAAAATACTATTCTAGAATAGAGATCGCCAAGCAAACAACAACAACCCTAACTGATTAGTTAGGGTTGTTGTTGTTTGCTTATTTGTTAATTACAAACCTGTTTATTTTCTTGAGTTTCTTGGATAACAACCTTATTAATTCCAAAAGAATTAGGAGATATAAAGAACCTATAACCACCATTATTTAGTTCTTCTACTTTTGTAATAGAAACCCATTGTTTATTGTTTCCAAAAGAAAAAATAGCCCCAATTTTTGAGTTTTTATGGTCAAACTTTTTGACTGAAAAATTATCTACTGTATAGCTAATTAAAACTCCTAGATTACCTTTTAACTTAGATTCAATTTTCTTGAAATCACGAATCCTGCCTGATTTAAAACTTGAATTATCTTCTTTTATTAAATCAACTTGAGAAAAAGTTTTTGATATAGTTGTACAAACAGTCGTAGGTGCAGAAGGTGTAGTGCTAGTTCCACTATTGTGACAGTGATACCCACCATTTTTTCTATCATTATGACATCCAGCCGCATTAGTACGACCTCCATGAGCATTAACAGGATTTTCAGTTAGAGGACAAATAATCGCCACTCCAAATATCAGTGCAACTAGATTTTTTTTCATAAAAAACAATAAGTTATGCACAAATATTTTAGTTTTTTTTTGTGAAAAAATAAAAAATATTGTTTAAAATCTTGAAATATTTTACAGATAAAAATATGGAAACAAACATCAACTGGCTTAAAGTTCTTGCTGCTGTAGTGATAGGATTAGCCGCAATCGCAGCCTTGACGTATTGGCAAACTCAGCAAAATCCTTTGAATGATGTTGATGTTGATTTGGGATTGCAAGGGTGCATTGTGCAATTTGCCCCCAATGGAGATATGACGGTGATTCCCTTTAACGATCCTAGATGCCCAAAATAGTTATGAACATGTCAGATTGGCCCCCATGCCCTAATTGCGGTGATCGCAACTTGTCTGAGGTTTGCGATTATGTCCAACCAGACAAACCAGATCGCGAGCCTTGGCTCTATTGGTGGTGTTTATCATGTAGCTGGAAATCTCAGATTTTCCACTACCCCGATACTCAACCAGAATTAGGACTGTGGGAACCAACTGAGAAACCCATAGAGGTGAATCAGACAACTTACAGAGATTTGCATAAATTGCTGCATGAACTAGCTGAAGATTTACCCTTCAATCAGCGTATTAAGGTAGCCCTGCAACGGCTTAAGTACGTGAAAATTGTTAATTAGATTGATCTTGAAAGCTATCTTGCTAGTTTTTTACTTATTCTGTAGCAACTTTACTTGATAATTGTTTAGGCTTTCTCTGAGAAGTTTTCTTTTCCTTCCCAGTTGCGACCTTACCCAAATTCGGCTTAGCCGCCTCATCCAAATCACCAAACTTCTTCGACCACCACTTCTCCTGAGAAGACCAGAAAAAGACCACATCCGCATGATCCTTGCGTTGACGCGCCTGAACATCCGCACACTTCAACATCACCTTATCCACACCATCCTTATTGTATGGAAACTTAGCCAAAGGCTTGCCACAGACAGGACAAGCAAAACTAGTAACCTCCGCCGTCACTGCATTTTCACCCTTCGGTTGAGGAATCTCCCACTGATTGCGGCGATCGCTCCAGAACATCACCAGATTCTCACAGCCATGCTCACACTTGAGAAAATGCCCGCCACTCACCTTCTTAGAAGGAATCTTACTGAGCGGATGAATACAAGCAGGACAAGCCACATCCGAAAGCTCATTTTTGCGATTACTTGGCTGTAAATCTGCACCGAGATTCGTATATGCCCGCGCCAGCATTGGCTGAAAATAGGACTGATGCCAACCAATCAAATAGCTTTGCCACTCCAACTTACCCACCGAGATTTCATCCAAAGTCGTCTCCATCCCTGCGGTAAAATCGGCTCTGAGCAGATCGGGAAAAGTTTTATACAACACATCATCCGTAGACATTCCCAAAACCGAAGGTTC
>NZ_LIRE01000663.1 GCF_001402795.1 Pseudanabaena sp. 'Roaring Creek' | reverse complement strand
CTTACACCGAGGGCTGAGCGAAGTCGAAGCCCGTCTACAAGTTATTTAAAACGACTATAAACCCCCCAAAGATGAGTGGCGGCGAGAAGCGCCGCCACTTATCTTTGGGGGTTTTCATTAGTTTTTAGTTAGAGATCGCTTTTTGCTGGATAGGAAATAGATCGGGGCTTTAGATTTTCAACGAATTTTTTGATCTTGGGAACCTTTTGGGAACCATCCAAAAAGCTTAGCCGTCTTGGGTGAAATAAGCCCCAATTTGGAACTAATTCCGAGCTTATGTCGTCGCCACTGAAGCTTTTGGCAAAGTGCCCCAGTTTTAGTGTTCATCAACTACGCACAATTAAGATTTCGGCTAAGACTTCTAATACAAAATCACAAAATGGCTACGCCATTTTGTGATTTTAAAACCCTTACTGGGTTTGGTTTTTAATCCCCAAAAGTGTAGCCACACTTTTGGGGATTGGTATAACTAATATTTCCAAGCAATACCCAAACAATAATTTTAAGAGGGAGAGGAAAATGCTGACTCGGATTAAACATTACACGTTCAACCTAGGAGCGATCGCAATTACCCTTGGCGCAACTGCGATCGCGGCGGCTCCATCACTCGCCCAGACCGTATCTGTACCAATTACTGGAGGGGGGTTTACGGTAAATGTCACCAATGCGGCAACCAATAATGTAAGTAGTACGGCTGTAACTGTATTAACCCCAGTTGGCACTGCTCAAGTTTCTGCACTTTCTGGTACGACTGCTGGTTCTACAAATCTGACCAATGGCAATAATTTCGATATTGTTGGTAAATCCACAGGCTCTGTCAATTTTGATACGGGAACCACTGCCAACTTTAGCAATGCCGATACCACAATCAAAGGCAAGATTACGACTACTACTAATACTGGAGTCAATGTCTCTGACTTGGGAACCAATACGGCAACTGTAACTGGTTCAATTCAAACGGGGTCTTCCATTCAAGTTCCCGCCGCTAATATTTCCGCATTGCCCGCTAACACTGTGGTTATTCCCATTACAAGTGGTACGTTTGATGCAACTCGTTTTGCTGATGGTACGACTGTCGGTAATAGCATCCCCACCGTTCTCACCCCCTATGGCACAGCCCAACTCACTAAGTTTACTTATAAAACTTTAGATAACCTCAACGGATCGACAACATTCGCAACCAACGATCAAGTGCGTGCTACGGGGCTAGCTTCGGGTTCGATTCCCAGCAAGGTCGATACATTCACCGATGCTAAGACTGCCATTGTCGGTACTGTCAATACCGCTACCCTTGGCAGTAACAGTTCCTACTCCCTCAAGGGGAATATCACCAGTGGTAATCTCATTGTGCCTGCTTCCAGTACCACGACGATTCCAGCCACAAGTACAGAAACAATTCTGATATTGGTAAACAACCCTAAATTGTTGAATCTTGTGGGATTGAACCCCAAATATTTGAGTTCTGGTAAAACCAAATTTCTACTGGTTTTAGTTAACAATCCCAGCTTGTTGAAATATGTGGAATCTAAGTCATCGGAAGTTTCTGATACCGATACCTTTTCCCTTGGTAGCAGTAATGCCGTAGATAAGATTGTTTTTGTTAATTTCCAGAAGAAGAATCTGTACTACTTCAGTGAGGTTTCTTATCAGGCTTTAGTTAAAGCGATCGCCAATTCTATAAGTTCTTCGACAAGCACTTCGACAAGTACCTCGACAAGCACTTCGACAAGTACTACAACTTCTAACCAAGTCGTTAAAGTGGTCTTTGTGGGCTTACCAAGTCGTTTATTCCCCGGCTTTGGTACGATCGCTAAATACGAGCGCGAGCGCGAGCGCGATTAAGTGGGTTTCAGAAAAGTTAAGTAATACCAATTCACGAAAGTGGGACAATACTTTTCTGAATTATAGCTATCGCCAAATGTACTAGGACATAAACCCCAAGAGTTGACTGGCGGCGCTTCGCGCCGCCAGTCAACTCTTGGGGTTTGATTTGTCCTAATTCAAGTGACTAACGAATTTCAGGAGATGGGGCTACCCGTTTTGGAGAGGGAATTAGATAGGCAACCACCGCACCACCGACAAATCCCGCAACATTGCGAACTACGGGAACCCACTCATTAGTGCGAGTTAATACGGGACCTAAGCCGAAGGAAATAAACAACATTCCCCATAATGGTGTGAAAATAAGCGCCCATTTCCAAGCGAAGATTTCGCCTTCCTTCCGAGGATGTCCTGCAAAACCAAAGACCACGCCTCCAACAATAGAAGTAATCAAGGTCAGGATCCATTGTTCTTGGGGGATTCCTGGTACAACTGCACATCCATCTTGATCGAGACAAGTAGCGATCGCATCAATAGAAGACAATATCGATTGATCGTATCCCTGTTCGCGGACATAGAACTGATTGCCATAGCGTGACTGGAGCTCGATCCAGAAGCTACGGGATAGGAGTGGGTACACCGCATCCCCCACACTAAAATTAAGTAAGTTCCGCCCACGGGAGTCAGCAACTAGCATGACGCTTTGGTCATCCAGTCCCCAAAAATCCTTAACGGCTCGCCCTGGAGTCCGATCAACTTGGGTCAATACCCGCAGTTTCCAACCTGTCTGTTCTTCAAATTTAGTCAGTTTTCGATCGAGAGCTAATTCTTCGGAATCGGTTAAGAATTTACCAAGATCGATCACATTTGTATATTTTTCTGGTAGTAGCTCAGGGGCATCAAAGGCATGAGCATTAGACATAGGGGTAAACGCGATCGCGATGGGCAGGAGTATGGCGATCGCGATCGCGCTAAATCTCCAAGCAAGTTGCTGAAAGGTGGATCTAATCATGATTTTTGTTAAAGGTTTATCTTAATATTTCTTAATATCTTAGCAGCAGTATATAGTTAAAAATACTCTCTCTCCGTATTATTTCCTATGGCAAGCCCAATTCAGTGGTACCCAGGTCATATCGCCAAGGCTGAAAAGCAGTTGTTAGAACAACTAAAACTGGTTGATGTGGTCATTGAAGTGCGCGATTCGCGTATTTTGATGTCTAGTAAGCACCCCAAAATCGAAAAGTGGGTGGAGGGAAAGTCACATATTTTAGTATGCAATCGCATTGATGCCATATCGTCATCGGTGAAAATGCAATGGACTCGTTGGTTCACCGAACAAGAGCGCATGGCTTATTTTACTGACGCGCAAGCTGGTAAAGGCATGGTGGATCTCCTCAAGGCGGCGCAAGTAGCAGGCGAGAAGGTTAACGAACGGCGGCGTGGTCGCGGTATGTTGCCCCGTCCCGTTAGAGCGGTGGTAGTGGGATTCCCTAACGTTGGCAAATCAGCCCTCATTAATCGGCTACTCAAAAAAAAAGTCGTCGCAAGTGCCAATAAACCAGGCGTAACTCGCCAACTCCGTTGGATTAGGATTTCCGATGAAATCGAATTATTAGATACTCCAGGCGTAATCCCACCGTTGCTCCACGATCAAGATGCTGCCTTGAAATTAGCGATCTGCGATGATATCGGTCAAGCCGCCTATGACAACGTACTCGTCGCCGCCGAAGCCGTAGATTTGTTGATTCAACTGAATGTCAAACTTAGTAGTCGTTATGCGATCGATCCGCAGTCTGTCAGCTCAGGAATTGAGTATATTCACGAAGTTGCGGCTCTAAATAAGTTTCAAGGCGATTTAGATAAGGTCGCGCGATTGATTTTATATGATTTTCGGAAAGGGAAATTAGGGGCGATCGCTTTAGAAATGCCACCTCAGTAAGATCGTCAAGTCGTAATAAGATTTATAGTTATAGTCGTTTTAAATAACTTGTAGACGGGCTTCGACTTCGCTCAGCCCTCGGTGTAAGCTAGCTGAGCGAAGTCGAAGCTGTAGTTTTTATTTGAATTATCTATA
>NZ_LIRE01000409.1 GCF_001402795.1 Pseudanabaena sp. 'Roaring Creek' | reverse complement strand
TTTAAAAATACAGCTCATGAATTGTAAGTAGCTAAGCAATTATCGATCAAATAAGCCATAAGAAAATTTTGAAAGGGTTGCAAAGCAATCCTTTTAAAATTTTCTTGGTTTAGGTTTAAGCGCAATAAGAATGGGCAGCGCTTTGCGCTGCCCATTCTTACACATTTAACACTAACTAAATCTGGAGAAAATTAATCTAGAGTAAATCTAAACTTTGGGTTACTTTTCCCCATCAAGAACGATCGCTTAAAATTGCAGAATGCACTCTGCACATTGATACGAATGCCAAACATCGAACAACTCATAGCCAAAGAACTTTCTCTTCGTCCCGAACAGATCGCCAATGCCCTAGAACTATTTGCCGAAGGTGCCACAATTCCCTTTGTCGCTCGCTATCGCAAAGAACGTACTGGCGAAATGAACGAGATCCAGTTACGGGATCTCCAAGATCGTTATGCCTATCTCACCGAACTGCGCGATCGCCAAGCCATCATTCTCCAAGCGATCGCCGACCAAGGGAAACTAACCGATGACCTCAAAGCCAAAATCGAAGCCTGCCTCCAAAAAACCGAGCTAGAGGATCTCTATCTACCCTATCGCCCCAAACGGAGAACGAGAGCGGCGATCGCTAGGGAAAAGGGCTTAGAACCCCTTGCTGAAGCAATTAAAACCTTCAATCGCTCCAATATCAACAACTCGATAACACAAGAAGCTGCCAAGTATATATCCGAGCAGGTGAAATCCGTTGAAGAAGCACTCAAAGGCGCATCGGATATTCTTGCCGAAGAAGTTGCGGAAAATGCCGAATATCGCGCCTATATTCGCGACCAATTAATGCAGTCGGGAATATTTATCTCACAGATTAAGGGCTCTCACCCCATCGGCACTACCAAGTTTGAGATGTATCGAGACTATCAAGCAAAAGTCAAAACGATCGCCCCCCACAATTTCCTCGCACTCCTACGCGGCGAGACGGAAGAAATCCTCACCCTCACCCTCAATTTTGACGAAGATCGCTTCCTTGCTTATTTAGAGTCCCAGCAAATTAAAACCAAAACCCCGACCCTGCGGCAGTTTTATCAAGATATGCTTAAGGATGCCTTTAACCGCTTGATAAAAACATCGGCGATCGCTGCGGTCATGGCGGAGAAAAAAGCATGGGCAGATGGAGAATCCATTAAAACCTTTGAAGCCAATTTACGCGATTTACTCCTCGCGGCTCCCGCAGGAATGAAGCCCACCCTTGCCATCGATCCTGGATTCCGTACTGGTTGCAAAACTGCCGTAATCAGCGAAACAGGCAAGTTTCTCGAATACCAAACGCTCTTTCCCCATCAAGCTCCCGCTCAAAGGGAACAAGCTGCCCGTATCTTCAGAAACCTCATCGAGAAGTATCAAATTCAGCTAATTGCGATCGGCAATGGAACAGCGGGAAGAGAAACTGAAAGCTTCGTCATAGAATCAATGCAAGGAATGAAAAATCCGCCAATCAAAGTAATGGTCAACGAGTCGGGGGCTTCGATCTATTCCGCCAGTACCGTCGCGATCGCCGAATTTCCCGATCTCGACTTAACCGTACGCGGCGCGATCAGTATCGGCAGAAGACTACAGGATCCCCTTGCCGAATTGGTCAAAATCGATCCCAAATCCATTGGGGTCGGACAATATCAGCATGATGTCGATCAGAAGTTACTCAAAAAGAAACTCGATGAAACCGTTGAGAGTTGCGTTAATTTTGTCGGGGTAGACCTGAATACAGCTTCCAAAGAACTCTTGACCTTTGTCTCAGGACTGAGTGCCACGGTCGCCAATAACATCATCGCCTACCGCAATCAGCATGGGGCTTTTCGCGATCGCCGCGATTTATTGAAAGTTCCCAAATTAGGCGCAAAAGCTTTTGAACAGGCAGCAGGATTTTTACGCATTCGCGATGGCGATCGTCCCTTAGACAATACTGCCGTCCATCCCGAAAGTTACCGCATTGTCGAAGCGATCGCGAGCGATCTTAAAGTACCGCTATCGGCAATCGCCCAAGCCTCAGACAAGCTAAAAACAGTCGATCTCAAAAAATACGTCACGGAAGCGATCGGCGAACCAACCCTGCGCGATATCTTGCGGGAACTAGAAAAACCAGGACGAGATCCTCGCGATAAGTTCAAGTCCGTTAACTTCCACGAAGCCGTACAGAAAATCACCGATCTGGAAGTCGGCATGGAACTTGAAGGAATCATCACCAATGTAGCGAATTTCGGGGCATTTGTTGATATTGGAGTCCATCAAGATGGATTAGTACATATCTCGCAGTTAGCCGATCGCTTCGTCAGCGATCCCAAGCAAATCGTCAAAGTTGGTCAGGTGGTCAAAGTGCGCGTCTTAGAAGTAAACGAATCTCTAAAACGGATTAGTTTATCAATGAAGTTATAGCTATATTCACTAAACCCAATAGAGAGTGG
>NZ_LIRE01000408.1 GCF_001402795.1 Pseudanabaena sp. 'Roaring Creek' | reverse complement strand
TGCTAAATAGGTAAGGATGGGCGGCGCGAAGCGCCGCCCATCCTTACCTATTTAGCATTACCTTTTTAGGACTACCCTTTTTTGTGTTGGTCTAATCCATTATTGTGGCGAAATTGGCGACATTCGCGATCGCATAGTCATTACCCATCAATGTTTAGACTAAATGCGATCGCACGAACATGACTGAAAGAAGCAATATTGAACAATATGTAAGATATGACGGGAATCTGATTGATGCCTTGTACGCCGCAACGCAAGGTTTGGACAGTGCCCCTTCAAATCGTATTACTACCGATCAGAATGGTGGGAATCGCCGTAGACTTACTCGATATGCTTGCGAAGAATTAACACGGGATTGGCTCGGCAAACGTGTCACCTCAATTTATCCAGATGAAGCGACAAGGAAGTGGACAAATATCACTTTCGATAGCAAAGACAAAGCAAATTTGGATGAGAAAGAGAAGAAATTAGTTGCCGACTTTAAAGCCTACGAAGATAAGTTAGACACCCGCCCAAAATTTAACAAAGGGGATAAATACAGCAATATTTATGGTGGTTCAGCCATAATTATGAATATTGATGATGGGCGATCGCCAGACAAGCCAGTAGATAGAGACAAAATTCGATCTGTAAAAGAAATCTATGAATTTGACTGTTTGGATATTCGCCCAGACTGGACGGGGAACGACCCTTCGGACGATCCTGAGTTTTATCAACTTATTGTTTCCAATGAATCGCAAAAGAAATTAGAAGCGCTTGATATCCTCTCTGTAGGGTATACGAAGATTCATAAGTCTAGGGTTATTCGGTTTGACGGGTCGTGGCTACCTGCAAGGTTATTGAGAACTACCGATGGTTGGGGAGATCCTTTAATAGTTGCTTGCCTAACGGATTTGGTTAATTACGAAAAAGTTGGCAATTCGATGGCTTCCATGCTTCAGGATCATACGGTTCTGCTGCATAAGATGAAAGGATTAAGGACTCTATTGCAGCGATCGGTAATTGGGCAGCCCGCTAACGAACTCAATGCCCAAGGCATACCTCAGCCGATGAGTATTTTATCGCAACAATTTAGAGCGATGAAGCTGATGATGCGGATGATGGGGGCAATATCCGTAGATAGCGAGGATGACATCACCTACCTGACACGAAACTATCAAGGCTTGCCGGACATGATGGATCGGTTTCGCGATAAGTTGGCGGCAGCTACGGGCATTCCATATACAAGGCTTTTCGGTCGTGGTCCTAATGGATTAGCAGCAGGTGGGACTGGTGATGCCGAGGAATTAGTATGGGCAGCAATGGTCAACAATTACCAAGAGGTAAATTATAGATACAAAAAACTTGATAGGCTCTATGACTATATTTGGTTAGCTAAGGATGGTCCAACGGAAGGGAAAATCCCTGAGAATTGGAGTTATTATTTTGAGCCATTGGCTGAACCTACCCCTTTAGAGAAAGAACAAATCCTTCAGGCTAGGATGACGGCTCAATCTACCTATGTGACAATGCTGATTTCTTTGATAACAGCAGGGTCTATAACGGCAGAGGAAGTCAGGAATAGCGTATTTGGTAAAGGTGAATTCTCCTATGACTTCATCCTCGATCAAAAGACTTGGGATAAACAGAAGAAGTTAGCCGAACAGCAACAGAAGGAACAAGCTGCTCAACAGCAAGCTCAAGCCGATCAACAAAATAATTATTTTGGTGGTGGAGATCAATCCCAAGGTCAATCCCAACAGCAATATCAGGATTCTACTTTACTCGATCGCATTTACATGGATGCTAGCGATCGCTTTGTGGATATAAAATCTCCTTTTGCTAGGGTATGGATTCAAGAGCAAAAACGGTTGCTTTTGCCAAGATAGTAATTAATAAGCACTTACCACCATCAACTCATCCCAGCAACTCGTATATCTAGGCGATCGCATATCACTGCGGGTTTTCCAAGGTCGCCCAATCCCCTCACTGGCAAAGCGCACAGTACCGATGCCATAGCGCCGGTTAAGGTCGTCGATTACGGACATCAGCTTTTCGTCCCGATGATTAACTGCCACAGAAAGTAAGTCTAGCTGCACGGTGTTAACTGAACTAAGCTCGTTGATGGAGACACCACACTTCTTATAGTTGTAGCCATCCTTAAAAATGGCAGATATGCAAAGCTTTGCATATTGAATAAAGTGCCTTGTGCTATTCGTTGCCGTCGGCAGGGTAATCGTTGCCGAATTACTGTATTGCGGTTCGATCGATTTAAAGCGATTTGTAGTAAGAAATGCACCAATAACAGATGCTCTTAGCCCTCTATGCCTTAGCTTTGCTGCTGCTCTTGCAGCATGGAAAGCGATTGCCTCATGCATTTGTTCGAGAGTCGTCACGGGCTGCCCGAACGATCGCGAACAAACCATATTCTTTTGCGGCGGGGCGATCGCCAGTAGTGGCAAACATGATAGACCTCGCAGTTCGTGCATTATCCTCACCCCAATAATTCCCATGATCTGCTTGATTAGTGATTCATTTGCGTCTCTCAAATGTGCCGCTGTCACGATGCCGTTTGATCGCAGTCTTGCACCCAATCGCTTATTAATCCCCCAGATATCCTCGACTTCTAGCTTTGCTAAGGTGCGATCGCGTATTTCATGGGTGATTAGCGCTGCAACACCAATTTCCGACTTTTTGGCAACGCGATTAGCTGCCTTGGATAAGACCTTTGTAGGGGCGATGCCAATACCCGTAGGAATACCAGTGAGTTTTAAAATCCTTGCCCGCAGACTTGAGCAAAATTCCATCAATCCATCAGGTCCAAGATGGGCAAACCCAGACATACCCAAGAAACATTCGTCAATCGAATAAACCTCAACATCTGGAACTGAGTCAAACAGCACCTCGTACACACGATGACTCAGATCGCCATATAGTTCGTAGTTAGAGGATAATGCAATCCCTCCTGCCCCCTGCAATAACGATTTGCACTTGAAGTATGGTACGCCCATCGGGATGCCGATCGCCTTCGCTTCGTTAGACCGTGCCACAACACAGCCGTCATTATTCGACAGCACAACTACGGGCTTACCCTCAAGGGAGGGGTTAAATACTCGCTCACAACTAACGTAGAAACAATTGCAGTCTACTAAGGCAAACATTTGATTTATGTACTAAAATCCTATGCTAGCAACTTGCGGTTAAGATTTGGCGATCGGGAATTTGGTGATCGTCTGGTATAATTCACAAAATATTTATCAACCGTACCCGTGATGCTTAATCGGGTTTTATACAAAGAGAGCTAGAAACTATGACTGAGCAAGTAGCAAATTCAATGAAAGATTTGTTTCCAGGGTACTATCTTCCAACCGAGGAAGAGTTTATTGAATTATGGAAAAGTGGCATTTTTGTTCTAGATACAAACGTACTTCTAAAATTGTATAAGTACGATCAAAAAACTTGTGATGATTTTTTTAAAGTTTTGAGAGTTGTTTCAGATCGTCTGTGGATACCTCATCAAGTTGCTCTTGAGTTCCAAGAAAACCGAGTAAGTACTATCAACG
>NZ_LIRE01000407.1 GCF_001402795.1 Pseudanabaena sp. 'Roaring Creek' | reverse complement strand
AAGCGCCGCAACTCTCTATTGGGTTTGATTTTTGTCCTAACATTACTGAATATAGCGATAAAACCGATTCTTTATTTATACAACTGTAAGTTATAGTGGTCAGTTTGGTGATGGGGAGCAAAGCCAAGGTATCGCAGCCTTACAGGTATCATCCCGCATAGGGATGTAAAACCACTGCTTTGAGAATGCGATCGCCTTTCCAGAGCGGTAAAGATAGCCATAATTTGCCTTCATCGATCCACTGTTGGCGCAATGCTGCACTACTTAGTTGGGGATCAGTAGATTGAAGACAAATAATATTTAATGTCGGTTCGCAAACCAGCTCTAAATCCCTAGAAGCATCTACCCATTGCCGCAAATTATTCGATAGATCGAGCGATCGCTCGACCAGATAACGACAGCCTTCTATGCCCATTGCCTTCATCGCCATCCACAATTTGAGGCTATCAGTGCGCCTTGTTCCTTGCAAATTGAGGTTGCCAAAGTTGAGCGCGCGATCGTCCATATAGGGAAGTTCCCCTGCAAACCCATCTACCAGATGTTGCCGATCTTTTACGATGAGCATGGCACAGGTTCGGGCTACCCATAGCCATTTCTGAGGATTAAAGGTCATTGAGTCAGCAAGTTCGCAGCCTTGAAATAGAGGTTTTAGTTTGGGAGTAAAAATTCCCGCCCCACCATAGGCAGCATCAACATGAAACCAGCAATCATAGCGCTTAGCAATGACTCCTACCGCTTGGATGGGATCGATCGCGCCTGTCACCGTTGTACCAGCGATCGCCGCCACAAAAAAAGGCGTTTTCCCTTGGCTAATTGCTTGTTGAATGGCTATTTCTAATTCCTCAATGAGGATTTCACCGCGATCGTTCGTAGGCACGCGTACTAAGTTCTCCTTCCCAATGCCAATCACATTCATCGCCTTCTCAAAGGAAGTATGGGCAGCATCGGAGACAAAGGCGACTAAATTACCAGAACCACCAATATTTTTGCTCTCAGGACATTTCCAATTTCTTGCCAATAAAAGCCCCGAAATATTGGCAAGGCTACCACCAGCGGTAAGCGTACCAAAACAATCCTTGCCCATACCGAAGAAATGCCCAAACCATTGCATGAGCTGGGATTCCATTTCCGTAAATATGGGTGCTAGCTCGTAGCTCAGCATATTGTTATTGACTGCGGAAACTAGAGCGTCAGCCCAGATCGTGATAGCGGTAGGTACGCTGTCCATATGTCCCATATAACGGGGATTCTGGAAGTTAACTGTACGGGGCAAAATCTGCGATCGCACTTCGGATAGCAACTCTAAGAGTTCCTGTCCCTGTTGGGGAATGCGGAGATCGAAAGCAGGTTCATCCTTTACAAAGGGATGATTTTGAGTATCCAGAACTGAATCCACGATCAGATCCACAAAGGCATAGCCTAACTTGCGGATGTCTTCGAGATTGGAGCGATCGGGATTGAGAAAATGGGAATTAAGGGAGAATTGGCGCGGGGAATCGGGCATTGTTACGTTTATTGATCAATGAGTCCCCAAGGGATACTGGCGATGGCATCACAACTTGAGGGGATTAAGTAACTGGGCGCAATTAAATATAAAACCCTTAAATCTGAAGCGCACGCTGAGCGTGCGCTTCAGGTTTTGGTTCTGGTTTTAAATTATGCACCGCTACTCATAAGTTTAGTCGATGTAAGGGATGCGCGGAATCGAAGCAATCAAAGCCTTGGTATATTCGTGGTGAGGATTTGTCAAAATCGATGCGGTGCTGCCCTGTTCCACGATTTTACCGCCACGCATCACTGCAATGCGATCGCAAAAAAATTGGGCGACAGCGAGATCGTGGGTAATAAAGATATAGGTAAGTTTAAATTCCTGTTTGAGGTCGCGCATTAGCTGTAAAACTTGGCTCTGGATCGAGGCATCCAGCATACTTACTGGTTCGTCACAGATAACCAATTTGGGGTTAGTAATCAGGGCGCGGGCGATCGCGACCCTCTGTAACTGTCCTCCTGACAAATCGGATGGATAGCGCTCGGCTAGTTGCGAACTCAGCCCTACTTTTTCGAGAATGGCATATACCTTGTCGCGGGCAGCTTCGAGGTTGGGGACGATCTGGTGAATCAGCAGCGGATCGGCGACGCTCCGAAACACGGTCATGGAGGGACTGAAACAGGCTCGCGGATCTTGAAAGATCATCTGCATCTGCGATCGCATTTGGCGCAACTGTTCGCCTTTGAGCTTAGTGAGTTCTACGCTATTAAAACGCACCAAACCGCGATCGGGCTTAATTAATTGCAGGATCGCTCGCCCAGTCGTACTTTTGCCCGACCCACTTTCGCCAATAATGCCAAAGGTCTCACCTGAGAGGATCTCTAAGTCAATTCCATCAACAGCTTTGACCACACCAATCGAGGCATCAAAAAATCTAGCGATCAGATTGCCCCCAGTGACATAGTGCTTTTTTAGATGATTGACATAGAGAATCACTCTGGGAATAGACTTTTGCGGGACAGTAATTTTTTCAATTAATTGAGTTTCTTGCGGTTTTGGATTCTCTTCCTGATTCTCTTCAGAAGTATTCGTCTCTTCGGCATCACTCACAGGGATAACTTCAGGGGATTGGAGATCTTGAATTACGGGAAGATCTTGAATTGCAGGAATATCTTGGATTTCCTGTTGGCTTTGATGGGATTCGAGCGCCTCAGGGTGAAAATGTAGCACCGAAGTTAGCAAGCTCTGGGTATAGGGATGCTGCGGGGAACGGAAGATCTGCTCGACGGTTCCCGTCTCCACGATCGCCCCGTTATACATGACGGCAATGCGATCGCAATATTCGGCAACCATACCCAGATCGTGGGTAACTAGTAATAAACCCATCGAACGACTTTTGCGAAGGGTCGTTAGTTCTTTGAGAATTTCCGAGGCGACAGTAACATCAAGACTAGTAGTTGGCTCGTCGGCAATCAACAAAACGGGATTCAGTAATAAAGAAAGGGCGATCGCAACTCTCTGCCGCATTCCGCCGCTAAATTCATGGGGATATTGCTTAGCACGGGATGGATCGATACGAACGGATCTAAGAGCTTCATTTAGCCGTTGCTTTGCCGATTGCGTCGATAGCTTAGGGTAGTGAGACGCTAATACTTCCAGCCCATGTCCTTCTATGCTCATCAGGGGATCGAGTCTTGTCATCGGATCTTGAAATATTAGTCCGACTTTTTTCCCGCGCCACTTACCATCTTTTTTTTCAGCGATCGCTTCGCCATCAACGCATATTGTTCCTTCCATACTCGCGCTTTGGGGCAATAGCTTGATTAGCGATCGACCAATTGTCGATTTCCCGCATCCACTCTCACCGATTAAACCCAGCGCTTCACCTGCTTGTAAGTGGAAAGTGACGCGATCTACGGCGGGCAATGCATCGCCATAACGTACAGTTAAGTTTTCAACTTCAAGCAGCATGTTTTTAAGGTCTGAGTATCTAAAGCATCTCAAGCTAAAATATCACGCTTCAAGACATATAAAGCCTTTTACCATCAAATTTGCGTAAGCCTTAATTCATAATCATGGATAATACCAATTCCCAAAATGGCGTTGCCATTTTGGGAATCTCAAAACCTTACTGGGTTTAGTTTTAATTCACAAAAGTGTTGTCACACTTTCGTGAATTGGTATAAGTAGCTAGTAGGCAGTCAAGTAA